>JBJEAG010000171.1:0-2448 GCA_051868855.1 Alloprevotella sp.
ACACGAATAAAACGAATTGGGCGAATAGTTTTATTTTGAACATGAATTAATCATGAAATAATCTCTCCATTAATGCTCATTAATTGCATCGTTAATTGTCTCATTAATTTATGAATCAATTCGTGAATCATTTCTGATAATTCGTGTTCAAAATCAAAATTAATGTCTCTTTGACGAATCAATTAATGAGCATTAATGTTTCAAGAAGAATCTGTGTTTCAAAAAAATCCTTCTGATTCTGCGGATTCTGCGTGAGACATATTGCGAGACATAACGCAAACAGCGCCGGAACTTTCGGTTCCGACGCTGTTTTGATTGTATGTCACCTCGCCGCGAGGGCGGAGGGAGGAGCGATTTAGAGCTGAGGACCTGCAGCAACGAGAGCTTTGCCGGCAGCGTTGCCTTCATACTTGGCAAAGTTCTTGATGAAGCGAGCAGCGAGGTCTTTTGCTTTCTCTTCCCACTGAGCAGCTTCAGCGTAGGTGTCGCGCGGGTCGAGGATGTTGGTGTCAACGCCGGGGAGTTCGGTGGGCACGACGAAGTTGAAGAAGGGAATCACCTTGGTCGGAGCCTTGTCGATGCTGCCGTCGAGGATGGCGTCGATGATGCCACGGGTGTCGCGGATGGAGATGCGCTTGCCGGTACCGTTCCAGCCGGTGTTCACGAGGTAAGCCTTGGCACCGTTAGCTTCCATTTTCTTCACGAGTTCAGCAGCATACTTGGTGGGATGGAGTTCCAAGAAAGCCTGGCCGAAGCAAGCGGAGAAGGTCGGAGTGGGTTCGGTGATGCCGCGCTCTGTTCCGGCGAGTTTAGCGGTGAAGCCGGAGAGGAAGTAGTACTGAGCCTGGTCGCTGTTGAGGATGGACACGGGAGGCAGTACGCCGAAAGCGTCAGCGGAGAGGAAGATGACCTGCTTGGCAGCGGGACCCTTGCTGATGGGCTTCACGATGTTCTGGATGTGGTCGATGGGGTAGCTGACGCGAGTGTTTTCGGTCACGCTCTTGTCGGCGAAGTCAATCTTGCCGTCGGCAGCCACGGTGACGTTCTCGAGGAGAGCGTTGCGCTTGATGGCGCCGTAGATGTCGGGTTCGCTTTCTTTGTCGAGGTTGATGACCTTAGCGTAGCAACCACCTTCATAGTTGAAGACGCCGTTGTCGTCCCATCCGTGTTCGTCGTCGCCGATGAGTTTGCGCTTCGGGTCGGTGGAGAGAGTGGTTTTGCCGGTTCCGGAGAGTCCGAAGAAGATGGCGGTGCTGGTCTCGTCCATGTTGGTGTTGGCGGAGCAGTGCATGGAAGCGATGCCCTTGAGCGGGTTGTAGTAGTTCATCATGGAGAACATACCCTTCTTCATTTCGCCACCGTACCAAGTGTTGATGATGACCTGTTCGCGGCTGGTGATGTTGAAGACCACGGCAGTTTCAGAGTTGAGTCCGAGTTCTTTGTAGTTTTCAACTTTAGCCTTAGAAGCGTTGTAAACGATGAAGTCAGGTTCGAAGTCAGCGAGTTCTTCTTCGGTCGGACGGATGAACATGTTCTTCACGAAGTGAGCCTGCCAAGCCACTTCCATGATGAAGCGGACAGCCATGCGAGTTTCTTTGTTGGCACCGCAGAAACCGTCCACGACGAAGAGGCGCTTGTTGGAGAGCTCTTTCTGAGCGAGTTCCTTCACAGCAGCCCATGCTTCCTGAGAAGCGGGTTTGTTGTCGTTCTTATATTCGTCACTTGTCCACCACACAGTGTCCTTGGAGTTCTCGTCCATGACGATGAACTTGTCTTTGGGGGAACGTCCGGTGTAGATACCGGTCATGACGTTCACGGCATTGAGTTCGGTGTTCTGACCTACCTCGAAACCTTCGAGACCGGCTTTGGTTTCCTCTTCAAAGAGTTGTTCGTAAGAGGGATTGTGTACAATCTCAGTTACACCGGTGATACCGTACTTGCTTAAATCTAATTTTGCCATAATGATTTATGAAAATAAAGATGTAAATAATGATTCTTGAATACAGTTCAGAGTAACTCGAAAGTTAATCTCTTAATTGCGAAGCAAAAGTACGAAAAAGTCATCACCCTCAAACGATTTTCACACAATTTTTACCATTCCCCCTCATTCTGCTTCCTTTCTTTGCCACTATTGGGGTCAAAGAGTCAAAGAGTCAAAGAGTCGCTTCGCTCCGGTCAAAGAGTCAAAGAGTCAAAAAGTCAAAGAGTCGGCGCGGAATCCGTTTCATCCGTGAAATCCGTGGTCTCAAAAAGTCGGCGCGGTTTTAATTTAACGACAACTGAGACAACAAGAGACAACTTTTCTTTTAGACCCTTTTGACCTCTTTGTCTTTTTGTCTCTTTTTCTCTTTGTCTCTTTTTCTCTTTGACTCTTTGTCTTTTTGTCTCTTTGACTCTTTCCCGCCGTGGCAATAGTTTTTTCTAAGGAGTTGTCACTTTTTTCTTGGG
>JBJEAG010000172.1:0-2443 GCA_051868855.1 Alloprevotella sp.
TAAAGGGCGCAAGTATTTTGAGTCCATTAAAAAATACTATAGTGTTGATATCGGCCTTCGTAATGCCCGTCTCAATTTTCGGCAACAGGAAATCACACACATCATGGAGAATGTCATCTTCAATGAGTTGCGGATGCGCGGGTTCTTGGTGGATGTGGGCGTGGTCGAAAGTCGCGAGATACAGGAGGGAAAGTCCACTCTCGTTCACTATGAGATAGACTTCATAGCCACCAATGGTATGCAGAAATACTACATTCAGTCTGCCTATCGTTTAGACACAGAAGAGAAGCGAAGACAAGAATTGAGGTCGCTCCGGAAAACGGACGACAGTTTCCGGAAGATTGTCATCGTGGGCGATGACATCGCGCCTTATACGGATGAGAGTGGCATTACTTTCCTGTCTCTCTTCGACTTTCTCCTCAAGTGGAATCTGCTCAACGTGTGAGTAGAGGTGAAATGAATCGTGTAAACGAACTATTGCTGTCCGGTAAAAACGTGATTGTCAGCCGTGGCGAAAATAGGAGGTGCAGTGTCTCACTGCACACAGCCACCGTCTCGTCTCTGTCGGTACTGCCTGTGCGGCAATGCGTTTGTGCAGTGAGACACGGACTTTGTGCAGTTTGTGCAGTGAGACACTGCACCTCCTATTTCCTCTGACCGAAGCGACCGTTTAAATAGAACGGAGACAACGTTGAACAACATTGCTTGTTGTCTTCGTTGTCTCCGTTATCGTTGTTGTCTAAGTTGTCTAAGTTATCTAAGTTGTCTCTGTTGTCTTAGTTGTCGTCTCAAATAGGCGGCAGTCGTTTTTCGGACTGTGGCGACGGGCGGCGCTTACTCTTCGTTGCGGAAGAGCGGGTCCCAAGCCGGGAGGACGGTGGGCTTCTGCTCCATCAGTTTGAGGGTGGCGGCGGGAACGTATTTCTTATCGACCACGAGGCGGAACATGTATTCGTCAAACCATTCGTCGGTCATGATGAGGTGTCCGTGGTGCCCGCTTTCCGCTCCCCAAGAGTTCTCGACCATCCATTTCTTCGGTTTGTCGTTCTCGTCGAGATCCACCGCCATGAGTGTCATGGCGTGGCTCGAAGCAGAGGCGAAGGTGCGGATGCGGTCAGCCTTGTTCATGGGGAAGTTCGTGCCGAAGAGAGACTCGTAGTCGTAGTTCTTGAGGGAGAGCACGCCCGTTTTGGAGTTCAGCATTTTGCCGACGTCGCAGGAGAAGTACATCATCGTGCTGTCTTTGATGCAGGCAATCGCCATCTGCTTGATTTCTTCGACGGGGAGGTTGAGATAGGTCCACTGCACGCCGTCGTAGGAGTGACGGTCGAGGTCGATGGTGTAGGTCTTGTGGTAGGGGCGCGTCGGGTCGTTCATCAGCATGACGTAGGAGTTCTTCAGATCTTTGCCGACGTATTCTTCATAGAAACTCTTCGGCGTGTATTTCTTCGTGCTGATGGGTTTTCCCGCAGCGTCTTTCAGCGTGTAGTCAAACTCCTGCGGGGGGCAGCCGAGACAGATTTCGAGGATGTGGTAGATGGTGCCGAGCATCTCCTCTTTGCGTTTCTGCAGCGCGGCGTTCTTCTCGCCTTTGGCAGCAGCCTCGCGCAGCGTGAGACCGTATTCGCGGAGTTTCAGAGAGAGGATGGACGCCATGCGGGAGGTGTTGTTGGCGTTGTAGGACTCCGGCATGATTTCGTCGGGCACGAGCCCGTATTTTCCGACCACGTCAATCACGCCGCAGAAGGTGCCGCCGTCGGAGAGCGGGTTTTTGAAGAGCCATTCGACGGTTTTGTCGTCCATGGGTTTCGCGGCGAGGTCGATGGTGGCTTGGAGGAAGAGGTTGGCTTTCTCGAGTTGGTCGTAGAAGAAGCAGTAGCTCTGGGAGAACTGGAAGGAGTCGAGTCCGTATTTCTCAATCATGGCGGCTCGCATGACGTTGAGTCCGGTGAAGAGCCAGCAGCGCCCGGAACTCTTCTGGTCGGTGATGCCTTTCGACGGCACTTTGTGGGAGAAGTAGGTGTCGTTCGCCTCGGCGTTGCGGGGATTCAGCGCCAGTTGGTTGATGGCGGTGCCGGCGAGGGCGTTGGTGAGTGCCACGTTGGCAGCACTGGCAGGGTGTGCCTGACGAATGCGGTTCAGCATTTCGGGAGAGATGCCTCCGCTCTGGGCTGTCGCGGTCAGCGCGAGTCCGCCCAACAAGAAGGAAAAGAGAATTTTATTCATGATAGGGAGTTTTGAAGTTTCAGAGCGGCTGCGCCGCGGTTTCAAGTTTCAAGTTTCAGAGCGGCTGCGCCGCGGTTTCAAGTTTCAAGTTTCAGAGCGGCTGCGCCGCAGTTTCAAGTTTCAAGTTTCAGAGCGGCTGCGCCGCGGTTTCAAGTTTCAAGTTTCAGAGCGGCTGCGCCGCGGTTTCAAGTTTCAAGTTTCAGAGCGGCTGCGCCGC
>JBJEAG010000173.1:0-11025 GCA_051868855.1 Alloprevotella sp.
CCTTATCTCTACACAAATATACGAAATAAAATCGCCGAAAGCAAGAAGTGTTAAAATCGCAACTGCTCCTCCACGGTGCATTTTCTGCCCTAAAATCGGGGTAATTTGGCATCGGTGAAGAACAGTCGGCATGCGCGTTTTCCGCCCCGCCGATTCGGTGGTCAGTGTGAGAACTCTGCGTTTTCCGTCAGCAGCAGTGCGCGTTTGATTCGTTGCCCCGCGCTGTAGCCCCCTAAACTCCCCGAGGCAGAGATGACGCGGTGGCACGGCACAAACAGCAGAAACGGATTCCGTCCCAGAGCGGTGCCGACGGCACGCGGCGAGGCGGCAGGACGATTCAAACGGCGGGCGACGCGGCGGGCGAGGTCGGCATAGCTGACGGCAGTGCCGCGAGGAACGGTGCTCACTTCCTCCCACACCGCCCGACGGAAAGGCGTCGCCTCCGCCGAGAGCGGCGGCAGACTCGGCAGTTCCTCGCCCCGTTCCCAAGCTCGGAGCCACGTTTCGAGGCGGCGGAGCAGGCGTTCCGCGTCTTCGCTCAGCCCGTCGGGAAGGTTTGCCCCGTCAGCTTCCGTGGCGTCAGCCTCGTCAAGGCGAACGCGGCGCACGGCTTGTCCGTCGGTTTCGACGGTGATGCCGAGGCGGATGTCGGCGCGGCGGAGTGGCAGAACGAAGCGGCAGGCGACGACGTCAGTTGGGATGGCGGCAGCGTGTGTCATATCCTATACCTTATTTATGATATACTATACCTTATTATATATAGGAACTCAGAACGGGTAGCCAATCGCAAAGTGGAACCCGAGTCCGTCCTTGAAGCGCGGGATGTTGTAGAATCCGGACTTTTCGGTGTTGTAGGGCGTATGGAGTCCGATGCCGACGTCGAAACGGAGGACGAGGAAGTCGAGGTCGTAGCGTATGCCGGCGCCGGTGCCGACTGCGATGTGTCGGAGGGAAGAGGCGGTCAGCTGTGCGCCGGGTCGGTTCGCGTCGGGGCGGAGCAGCCAGACGTTTCCGGCATCGAGGAAGACCGCGCCGCAGAGGTCGCCAATCAGTCGAGCCCGCAGTTCGACGTTGGCTTCCAATCGGACGTCGCCCGTTTGGTCCATGTAGGAATAGCGTCCCGACGAGGGTTTGTAACTGCCGGGACCGAGGCTGCGAACGGTGAAGGCGCGGATGCTGTTGGCACCGCCGACGTAGAATTGTTCCGCGTAGGGCGCAGCCTGGCTGTTTCCGTAGCTGCAAACCACTCCGGCGAAGACGCGCGAGGCAAGGCTGAGGCTTTGGTTCAGGCGGAACGTGCGGCGGTGTTCGGCGGTGAATTTGACGAACTGGGCGAAGGGATTGCCGAAGAGTTCCTTGTCGCGCTTCGAAAGGGACTTCCCGGCTGCGGCATAGAGGAGTGAGGTGACGTGTCCGGCTTCCTTGACGTGGAATTGCATCCACCAGGAATCGCGTCGGGTAGTCGGTGACTGATAAGTGTAAGTGTAGGACATCGCGGGGATAAACTGGTTGCGCATGGAAACATAAAGCGCAGGATTATCCTCCATGATTTTGTCAAACTCTCGGGTGGTGGTGAGCAGACGGTCAAAGTCGAGGCTGAAAAGCGTCAGTTTGTGCTGACGGGAAGCACGACGGTGCCAACCGTAGGTAGCTTCGAGACCCATACTCACCATTTGGAAATAACCCGAGCGGTTTTTCCAGTCCGCATCGACAATGAAATCGGTGGTGGCGGGGAAGCGCTGTCGGCGGCGACTGACGCCGGGGAAGACGAAACGCGGGAAGCGGAAGGTCAGCGCCGTGCCGAGTTCGTAGGAGTTGAGCAGTGAATTGCCGCCTTCGGAGCCTGCGCCCGTCTGCCATTCGTAGGAGCCGAAAATCTTGAACGACACTTTCTCGCCGCCGCGGAAGGCGTTGCGCTTGGAGAGCTCATAGCTCACGCCCGGTCCGACCTGCTGATTACTCTTGAAAGTAGCGTTCATTTCAAACGTGCTGTCGTAGAGTTTGTCCATGACGGCAGCAATCACGATGTCCAAGGTGTCGCCCGCCAAGGCGGAGGTGTCGCGCGGCACGTAGGACAAATCGACGTGGCTCAAGACACCCATTGCCCCGATTTTCTCCATCGTCGTCTGATAGTCGCTGAGCCGATATTTCTCTCCCGCACGGTGGGCGATGGCGTGTCGCCAGACGGAGGCACGGAGCGGCATTTTCTCGCCCGAGTAGTTGTAGGTGTAGCGCCGGCGTCGGAGGGTCTTGTCGGTGACGTCGTTCTCGTTGCGGCGGAGTTGGACATAGACATTACCAATATACCACGGGCGGTCGGCTTCTTTGGGACGCCCCGCGACGGGTTGCACTTGGAGTTGCACGAAGCCGGGACGCATGATGGTGTCTGCGCGGAACGTGGTGTAGGCTGCTTTATAAAAATAGTAGCCGTTCTCCTTCAGCAGCTTCTCGATGCGCGTTTGTTCGTCCGAGAGGTTCACGACGCTGAACGCCTCACCCGACTTCAGCAGCCGCGCGGAGGACGTGGCGCGCAGGAGGGAATCCATGGCGGCGGGATAGTTGAGATAGGCGACGGAGTCGAGGCGATAGACCTTCCCGGCGCGGACATGATAGGCAATGCGAGCCTTCTTCGGATTCTTTTGCGTGAGGATGTCGTAGGTCACCTTCCCGCGGAAGAAACCGTAGTTGTGGAGCGTGTTCGTCGCCACTTTGACGCGCATCTCCGGACTCACTTGACTGACCAGCACGGGCGACGTGCCGAAATGTTTCAGTATCCATTTCCCAAACTTTCCTTTCGAGTCCGCGAAGCCGTTGTGCACCCAGAGTCCCACTTTCCAAGGCCAGGACATCGAAGAGGAGCCAAAGATGGCGTTGTTGGGCGGGTAGGCGAGGACAGCCTCCACTTCCTCCTTCGCGGTGGCGAAGTCCTCCTCCATTTGTTTCGCGAGACGTTTCTCTTCTTTCTTCTGCGCCTTTTCGTCGAGCGGTTCGGAAGACGAGAGGAGCGATTCCGCCGACGTTTTGCCCTGCAAGACATCGGCAACGGTGTTCACGGCGTCGGCAACGGCTGTAATCACGCCGGTAGAGTCCGCCTGATTCTTCTTGGAAGCCGTCGGGCGGTCGGTGAAGGTTATTTCGTCGATGCCGGTGTAGAGTTGCTCGCCCTCCGGAATGGCTTTGGTGGTCGAGCACGCTGCGAGAAGCAGGACGGCGGGAAGGAAAAAGAGAAGAAGTTGTTTCACGGGAAGGAAAAAGTAGAGAAAGGTAGAGAAGGGTAAAGAGAGGTAGAGAGAGTAGAGAAGGGTATAGAGAGTAAAGAGGGGTAGAGAAGGAGGATGGGCAAAATGCAGATTCTGGCTTCACTCTTGGCGGTGCGTCAGAATGGCTAAGATGCAAGGCGCTGAGGTTGAGGGCGCAGGGAGTGTACTGAAGTACATGACCAAGCCCGAAGCCGATAGCAACGCCGCAGATTGGCTATTATGACACACCTTCTCACTTCTTCTTGTTCTTAAAGATAAACAGTTCGCCCAGGCGATCCGTCTTGCGGCGCAGCACGAGACCGGCGCCGGTGCGCGTCAGCTGACCCTCCAGCGGGTCTTGCGTGTCGCGGTCATAGAACGCTTTGACGTAGCGAGTCGAACCACGGTCCAAACGATATTCCACAGACACATTACTGATGAAACTTTCCGCCGTGTTGGTCGCGTCGGCGCCCGTGCTGACCTTGCCGCCAATGATGACGGAGATGCGGTTGCCCCAGAAACGTTTCGCGAAGCGGAAGGAATAGTCCGTCGTCGAAGTGCCGACCTCGGACGTTCCGCTTTCCACACCGAGGCTGATGTCTATCGTCTTGAGCGCAGAGCCCGCAATCTGTTGAATCTCACTCTGAAGGAAAGCGTTCAGCGCGTTGTTAGCCTTGAAGCCGGAGCCCTGCATCATCGTCTCGTCCGTCATATACATTCCCGTAGCCATCAAAGTGACAGCCGCTTTGCCTCGCTGCTCGGCAGACATGGCGGCAAGTTCGTTCTGCACGCTGAGATCCTCGGGCGCTTCAATCGTGAACTCGAGCCCCATGTCCGACAAAGGCTTCGTCAGTTTGACACCGACGTCGAAAGCCACCGAACGCTGACGGTCGTCGCTCTCAGAAACCAGCGCCTTCGTGCGCTCCTTCGCCACGATGTTCAACGTCGGATTCATCACGTCGCCCGTGAATTCCACGTAGCTTCCCTGCTCGATGGTGAACGTCTTGAGCGGGATGACGGGCAGGGCATATTTCATTTCTCCGCTGTTCACCGTGAAGCGTCCCGTCAGACGCATTTCGCCGCTTTCGGTCATGCGCATCGTCAGGTCGCCGCCGCCTTCCAAATCCACGTAGCTCTGTCCGTCCTCGCTGAGGCTGCAGTGGAACAGGGCGGCGTCGCTGATGCCGATTGCCAGAACCATGTCAAACGAAGAGGCAGGCTCGGGCGTCTCCACTTCCGACTTCAGCGTGTCGGCAAAGCTGACAAACTGCACGAGGTTGCTCAGACGGTCATCGACGCTGAGAGGAGAGTCCTTTAATATATAGGTCATGTCCGTGCGGTTCAAGACTTCGAGGCGCGCTCGGATGCTCAGGTTGTCGAGCGTTCCCTTCATCGTGCCGTTGCAGTTGGCATAGACTTTTCCAAAGACCATGGACTGCGGCTTCTTCTTCGTGTTGATGAGCTCAAAGTCCGAAGCGTTCATGCGGAAGTCCATTGCCATGCGGCTGAAGTCGCTCATGTCGAAGACACCGTTCAGCACGAGCGGATTCTTGCCCGTGGAGTAGAGGTTATAGTTCTCAAACATCAAGCGTCCGTCTTTGATTTCCAGTTCCCGACTGTCGGTGCGGAAGTCAAAGCCATAGACGTCGGAGAAGATGTGGGCATCGCGCATTCCCACCTTTCCGTTGAGGACGGGACGGTCGGCAGCACCTTTCACCTCGAGTTCACCCTCGGCGATTCCCTTCAGCGCCATGTCGGTGCCGACGAGGAAACCGTTCAGCAGTTGAAGCGGAAAATCGTGCAGACGCGCCGTGCCTTCGTAGGTTCCTCCCTCGCGGTCGAAATAGACGCCATTGACCTCCAGCACTTCCTCCTCTCCGCTGCTGATGAAGGCGGAAGCGTGGTGCTCGCCGTTGTCTTTCGGCAGATAAATCGCCTCCACGCCCACTTTTCCCAAAGGCGTGCCCTCGAAAGTGAGGTCGTCGGCTTGCAGCGAGGCGACTGCGGAGAGTTGTTTGCGGGAGAAGTCGTCCGTCACGTGGACATCGCCGCTGAGCATGCCCGTCAGGCGGGGCAGATAGGGGAGAACGGCGGAGAGTTCGCCGAGATTGACGTGATTGACGCTCACGGTCAAGTCGTTGGCGGGCATCACCGAATCCGTTTCTGCAGCGGCGAGACTCGGTTCGGCGCCGTCGTCGTCGGGGTCGCTGTCATCGTATTTCGGTTCGCCGTATATCTTCAAAGCCGTGCCGTCGTCGGCAACCAAATCCACGTCAGCCTTGATGGTCTTGTCGCGACCGAGGAAGACGAAGTTGTCTTTGTTGACCGTGAAGCGGCGATAGGCAAGGACAGGGTTGTGGGGATAGAGGTGCATCCGGAGTCCGCCTTCCACGACCTCCGCTTCGACGCCGAGGTCCACGCCTTTCACGCCCTTGCTGTCGAAGAACGCCATCTCCAGTCCGGCACCCTTGTTGAGCAGGAATGCCTTCAGTCGCACCTCGAAGGGCGTCGGGTTCTTCTTCTTTTCGTTCTTCACGTAGCCTGCCAACTGCACGCCCGTGGAATCTTGGAAAAGTTTCGTGTCAATCGTGTCCAACAGCAACTTCTCCAGACGCAGCGCACCCACTCGGGCACTTCCGCTGACGCCGCTGCGCGGGTCGGTTTGCAGATTGACGTGGGCGCCGCTGAAGGAGTAGCCTTTGAAATGTAATATATTATATAAAGGATTGTCGCGTCCCGCATCCATCGAGAATGCCAGCACGGGGAGATGCTCGCGCAGCAGGTCGAGATGGATGTCCTTCTGTTCTGCCTGCCGGGTCAGCGCGGCGATGAAGTTCGTGATGCGACCGCCGAGTTCGGTGAGCGGATGCTGCGTGCCGGCACGGAGGAAGAGGTCGCCGGAGGAAATGACCAGCGTTGTCGTGTCGGGCGCGGTGGAAAAGTCAAAGAGGAGATTCTTCGTCATCGTGCTCTTCTTCGGCGAAGAGAAGCGGTTGCGCTTCAGACTTCCGTCGGCGGAGCAAACGGTGAAGCGAGAGTCAGCCTTGGCTTGCAACTCCAGGAGCGTCGCAGCCTCCAGCGTGTCCTTGCTGACGCCCAGCGCGAGGAGGTCGATGGAAGAAAGGTCCGCCTTCAGTGCGGCTTCATATTCTTTCTTTCCGAGTCGCGCCTGCAGCGTGGCGATGCCTTTCACGGGAGCCGCCTCGGAGCGCAGGTCGAGGGTGAGTTGCTCGCCGCGCTTCTTGGCATCGGCGCTGATGCCGCCCAACTGATGTCCGGCAAAGGCGAACTGCTGCACCCGGGCGTCTGCCGTCAGTGAGGCACGTGGCGACATAACGTCAAAGCCCGAACCCGAGGCACGCAGGGTGCCCGTGAAGGGGCTGACTTGGAGCGAGGGGAGAAAACGATGCAAGGGGAAAGCGGCGGCGCGGGCGGAAATCTGATAGGTTTCTCGTTTCAAATTGGTCTGTGCGCGGGCAGTGAGGCTGCCTTTCCCCACTCCGGCGCGGAGGTCGGCACGATAGTTCGGACCGTTGAAGGAGACGTTGCCGCGGGCGGTGATACCGTCGGGAACGTGGACCGTCTGCGTGACGCTCTTGGGGAGCAGACTGCGCACAACCGCGAGGTTGCGGGTGACGAGCGAGAACTTGGCTTGTCCGCTGCGGCGGTCTTCCATGACGTCTCGGACATAGCCCGAAGCGTCCAAAGACGCAATGCCCGGGAAGGAGAGACTCAGCGAGCGGCAGTCCAAGTGGCGGGCGTTGCCGCTGACTTCGCCCTTGACCAACAGCGCGGAGGGCATTTTCTTCAGAATCTCGTCGGGCACTTGTCCGCGCAGGGCGGTGACGAGGTCGGCACGTCCGAAGGAGGCATCAATCAATGCGCTGCAGTTGCCGGGACGGCGCACGTCGAAAGTGCGGAAGTCGAACGCCAAAGAGGCGTCCAGACGAGAGTGGGGGGTGCGGAAGTTCAGCGCGGGGAGAACGAGCCGCACCGAATCCATGTAGATGCCGCCGCTGAGGTTGTTCACTGCGAGTCCGCTGCGCTCTTGCAACGTGGCGCGGCGGAGTCCCGCGCGAAGCACACCGTCGGAGTTGTAGGAAACGGTGTCTAAAATCAAGGAAATCCGGCTCAGACTGATGTGGTTCGGGTCCAAACCGACGGAAGGTTTTTCGTGGGGCAAGTCATAGTCCGCACCGCAGTCGCGAAGTTGGAGGGAATGCACGGCATAGTAGTTTTTGCCCAAATCAAACTTCCCTTTCTTCAAAACGACCTGACCCAGCGAAGCCCCGATGCGCATGGAGTCGCCCGGCATGGAGACCTTCACTTTGCTGCGTTCAATGTCGGCGCGTGCCACGTCAATCACCCATTCCGTCTTGCTCGTGGTGGTGTCCTTTGCCGCCGTGTCGCTCAGTTCGACGAGGAAGTCGGCGTCGCGGAGTCTGGCTTGGTCGATGCGCACCTTGCCGTTCACCCAGTCGATGCCGTGGCTCTGCGCCTCCAACAGTGCGGCGCGTCCCTTGATGTGGGTGTCGCTGACGTAGGACTTGGAGTCGAGCGCGACATGATAGAGTTTCAGTCCATCGACATTGGCGCAACCCTTGAACAGCGGCAGGAGTTGCACGTCCAGCAGCACACTCTTCGCGCTCAGCAGCGTGTCGCCGTTTTCGACGGCGCGGACACCGTGGAGCGCAAGGTCGAGCGGGAAAGCCAGTCGCACGCTTTCGAGACCAATGTCCATCTTCATTTCTTCGGACAGCGACGCTGCGACTTTCTTCACCGCCCAGTTTTGAACGGGAGGTATATATAGAAGGAGTGCAAGCAGGAGAAACAGGACGATGGGAAGGCAAATGACCACGCCTGTCGCGATGCTGATTTTTTTGAGTTTCTTGTTCATGATGTGGTGCAGGGAGAACCGATTTCTCTGCGCCTCGTGAGTCCGCGCGTCGGCTGTTTGAGGAAAACAAGCCTGCTCGGGCGACTCAGAAGGCTAACGACCCTGCAAAAATAGTGGAAAAGAAGAGATAATTTGGAACTTTCGTTCTCACATTCACCGCACAATGTGTAAAATGAGACAGAAAAATGCTTGTCAGATGAGAATTTAGGCGTAACTTTGCACACGAAAAGCAAATCTGTGCTTTCCTTTTCCCCAAATCTCTCACCTATGCCAATCACCAAGACCCGACAGCGACTGATTGAAGTTGCACGCGAACTTTTTGCCAAGAACGGGCTTGAAGCGACCACGATGAACGACATCGCGAAAGCTTCCGGGCGCGGGCGGCGAACGCTCTACACCTACTTCCGACACAAAGAGGAGATTTACTATGCCGTCATCGAAGAAGAGCTGGCGATTCTTTCCGAGAAAATGGCAGGCATCACCAAAATGCACGCCGAACCCGAAGAGAAAATCTTCGCGCTCATCTACACCCACCTCAGCATCATCCGCGAAACCGTCCTCCGCAACGGTTCGCTCAGAGCCGAGTTCTTCCGAAACATCTGGATGGTCGAGAAAGTCAGAAGAACCTTCGATGCCCAAGAACATCGCATCCTTCAACTCGTCCTCCAGGAAGGAATTGACAAAGGGCGCTTCCGCATCGAAAACGTCGGGCTCATGACCGACATCATTCACTACTCCGTCAAAGGTTTGGAAGTGCCCTACATCTACGACCGACTCGGAGAGGGACTGACGGAAGATGAAACCTATCCCATCGTTCGCGGCATCTTGGTGCGCGTGCTGAACATGCCGCCCGCCTTGGACTGACTCACTTCCAACGGCGAGAAACATCCGCCGAAG
Organism: Alloprevotella sp.; assembly: GCA_051868855.1. Taxonomy (GTDB): domain Bacteria; phylum Bacteroidota; class Bacteroidia; order Bacteroidales; family Bacteroidaceae; genus Alloprevotella. The sequence continues at coordinate 9,034 of JBJEAG010000173.1, forward strand.
CAAGCACTCGGAATCTATTTTCCTTTCACACGAAATTTCAATTTGTTCAACGGAGACACGCGTCTCCCTAAACTTTAACACTTATAATTCAATATGGGACTTCTAACCGGAAAGACCGCACTCATCACCGGCGCCGCACGCGGCATCGGTAAGGCTATTGCCTTGAAATTCGCCGAAGAAGGCGCAAACATCGCTTTCACTGACCTCGTCATCGACGAAAACGGCGAAGCAACTAAGAAAGAAATCGAAGCAAAGGGCGTGAAATGCCAGGCCTACGCCTCCAACGCTGCCAACTTCGAGGAAACCGCTGAAGTCGTTGGTAAAGTACACGCTGACTTCGGAAGCATCGACATCCTCGTCAACAACGCCGGCATCACCAAGGACGGACTCATGATGCGCATGACCGAAGCGCAGTGGGATGCCGTCATCGCCGTGAACCTCAAGTCTGCCTTCAACTTCATCCACGCCTGCACCCCCATCATGATGCGTCAGCGCAGCGGCTCCATCATCAACATGGCATCCGTTGTTGGCGTACACGGCAACGCCGGACAGTCCAACTATGCCGCTTCCAAGGCAGGACTCATCGCCCTCGCCAAGAGCGTTGCCCAGGAAATGGGTAGCCGCGGCATCCGTGCCAACGCCATCGCTCCGGGCTTCATCGAAACTGCCATGACCGCAGCCCTCTCTGAGGACGTGCGCAAGGAATGGATGAAAACCATCCCCCTCCGTCGCGGCGGACAACCCGAAGACATCGCCAACGTGGCAACCTTCCTCGCCTCCGACCTCGCCAGCTATGTCACCGGTCAGGTGATTCAGGTCGATGGCGGCATGAACATGTGATTCCTTTCTCCAAAACCATTGTTCCGACTCTGAAACTCTGATGAACGTCCTCTACGAAGACAATCACCTCATCATCGTCAACAAATCCTCGGGCGAAATCGTGCAAGGCGACAAAACCGGCGACGAACCCCTGAGTGAGACGGTGAAGAAATATATCAAGGAGAAATATGCCAAACCCGGCAACGTCTTCCTCGGTGTCGTTCATCGTCTTGACCGCCCCGTCAGCGGCATCGTCATCTTCGCCAGAACCTCCAAAGCACTGGCAAGACTGAACGCCATGTTCCAAAAGTCGGAAGTGAGAAAGACCTACCACGCCATCGTCGAGGGAACGCCCCAACCGGAAAGTGCCGAACTCGAACACTGGCTGGTGCGCAACGAAAAACAAAACAAAGCCTACGTGGCAGGGAAGGACAAACCGGGAGCGAAACTCGCCCGATTGGACTATGCTCTTCTTTCGAAAGGAGAAAACTACTCCCTCGTGGAGGTGCATCTCCACACGGGTCGGCATCATCAAATCCGCTGTCAGTTGTCAGCCATCGGATGTCCCGTGAAAGGGGATTTGAAATACGGCGCTCGCCGCTCCAATCCCGACGGTTCCATCTGCCTGCACGCCCGACACATCAGTTTCGAGCATCCCGTGAGCCACCAAATGGTCGAAGTCACGGCACCCTATCCCGAATCCCTGCCCATCTGGCGAAAACTGTAGTTCGTTCCCCTCGTCATAAACCTTGCCACCGAGGTTGAAAATAAGAAACTCCGAGGTTATCAAATAAAGACCTCCGAGGTTGAAAACCCCAATGCGAAAGAAAGTGATTTGCCCGTCAAGTCTCTTTCTTTCGCATTTATAGTTCCTTCCAATTATCTCATGAATTTATTTTGAACGCGAATCACACGAATTGACCGAATGATTTTTGTTTTGAACACGAATCACACGAATTGAACGAATCACGCGAATGTTTTTATTTGAACACAGATAGCACAGATAAAACAGATTCTGCGAAGACTCTTACACTTTTTGACTTTTTGCCTCTTTGCCTCTTTGCCTCTTTGCCTTTTTGCCTTTTTGACTTTTTGTCTCTTTGACTTTTTGACTCTTAGACTTTTTGACTCTTAGACTTTTTGACTCTTAGACTTTTTGACTCTTAGACTTTT
>JBJEAG010000173.1:11125-11425 GCA_051868855.1 Alloprevotella sp.
TGACTCTTAGACCGGAGCGAAGCGACTCCGCCTTGGCAACATTCTTACCTCGGAACTTGTCATTTTTTTCTTGAGACTCGTTGGTGTGCACCGTAACGATGGACACGTGTGCACCGTAACGATGAACACGTGTGCACCGTAACGATGGAAAGGTGTGCACCGTAACGATGGAAAGGTGTGCACCGTAACGATGCACACCAACGGGAATAGCAGACAGAAACGACGAATCGGTGTGTAGAAACGACGCCACGCCAGAGTCGCTTCGCTCCGGTCAAAGAGTCAAAGAGTCAAAGAGTCAAA
>JBJEAG010000174.1:0-11290 GCA_051868855.1 Alloprevotella sp.
TCATGTACTTCAGTACACTCCCTGCGCCCTCATCCTCAGCGCCTTGCATCTTGACTATTCTGACGAACAGATAAGAAGAATATAACGATAAATAAAAAGAAGTAGAGGAATGATATACAGTTTATCGAAGATAATGGGTGATGTGCGAGCGTGCATAGACGAGAATGTTACGAGCGAACAGTTATCTCTTGAAGGCGACATCGAAACCCTCTCTCTCAACGATATTATCCGTTCCAAGATAGAAGAAGGCGTGAGACGCGTTGAAAGCGTTGCTCCCGTATATCTTTTGGAGGAAGGACATCAGTTCGGCGATGCCGTTTTTTGGAACGGCGAAGGTAGAGGTTACGTTTTGTTGCCCGACGACTTCATGCGTTTGGTATCATTTCGCATGAGTGATTGGGAGAAGACCTGCCACAGCGCCATCTCCCCCGACGATGCACAGTATGACCTTCAGTCCTCTCGTTACAAAGGATTGCGCGGCAGTCCTCAGTTGCCCGTTTGCGCCATTGTTCCGAGAGCGGAAGGAAAGGCGCTTGAATTCTATTCCTGCAAGAATGAGGAAGCCTACGTAAAGTCTGCTACTTATCGTCCCTACCCCAAGATAGACGAGTCAGATGGTGTTGATATGAGCGAGCGCTGTTACACCGCCATCATCTATACCATTTCCTCTCTTGTACTCTCCGCATTCGGTGAGAGTGAGCAATCCCAAATGTTAGACAACTTATCCAAAACATTGATTGAACAATGAGCATCCCCACTCAACAAATAGACGGCGACCTCATCTTAGGTCGCGACCTCACGATGGGCGGACGCGCGACGGTTCGCGGCAGTGCCGTCATTGGTCACAACCTCACTGTAGAAGGTTGGTTGGAAGCAAAGAACATCAAGGGACCCGCCAAGGGTCTGTTTCAATCCGCCATCCAATTGCGTGAGTCCTACCCCACTCCCCACGAAGGATGGTGGGCATTAGTCACCACCGAAGGCAGCGCCTCCTCCAACCACCTCGGACAACTCTATGTTGCAGACGGCGGCGAGTGGGTTGCACAAGTGGATGACGAAGGAAATCCCATTCTTAAGGGCAATCCCACGATTGACAGTACCGAGTACATGCAGGCAGTGGAAGACATCACGTCCGACCTCTCCAGCGTGAAGACAAACGTGTCGCAAAACGAGAGCGACATCAGAAGCCTTCGCAGTACTCAGACCACCCAAGGCGACGCAATCAACACCCTCACGGGAGAAGTCACTACCGCCAAGGGAAAAATCGAATCACTCAGCAGTACGGTTCAGTCACAAGGTGAAAGCCTCAACGGACTTGTCGGCGACATTGGCAGAAGCGGCGGTCTCACCCCTTTGGACGAAGATGGAAAAGTTCCTTCTGAGTATTTGCCCAACTTCGTCAATGACGTGTTGGAGTTCTACGAAATCACCCAAAACTGCAATGCCGATGCCACCTTCATCGACAAGAAGTCCACTGACGAAGGCTGTTTTGTTTGGTTTGTTGAGGACAGAGGCGTGTTCTTGTTGGAGTATGGTCAGAAGTACTACTCCGATTGGGCAGATGCCGAATTCTTTGGTGTTACATCCTCGCAAGGAAGAATTCCCCACGAAGGAAAGATATATGTAGAGGAGACAAGCAATCATCAGTACCGATGGTCAGGGAATTCCTTCATTAAGTTCGGTCTGACGTTAGGAATTAACACCGGTGAAGCGTTCCCCGGTAGTCTTGGCTCAAAACTCACTCAAGACGTTGCTACCCTCACCAAGTCTCAAGAAGAGTTGTCAACCAAGTTAGACTACATCAGATTCATCAACGCCAATGCCCTTCTCGGAATCAGTGAAGCCAAGAGTTTTGACAGCATTCTCAGTTTGATTGAAGACAGGGAATATAATCATCTCATACAATACGGTACACTGCTCACTTTCCTCTCCCCCGACGGTTGGAAGACCTACCGTTACCTCTCCGAAGACAACGAGAGCAACCTTCAGTTTACTGAAAATTGGGAAGAATTCGGCGGCGGAAATGCCGCAGTCGGAAACTGCTACAACGTCACCAATGAGCAACCTATCTCCGGTTACTACGATTTAGAGTCCGCCGTCGCTGCTACTTTTGCTGCAGGTTTTGCAAGTGCAGGTGTTCAAATCACCTTCTCAATCTCCAAGTGTTCATGGAAGACCTATCAGTATATTGGTGCAGACGGTAGTGAGAACAATGTTAAGAACCTTGATAATTGGATAGACCTGGCAGGCATGAGTGCCGGAGAAGAAACCGTTATCAACGTAGATAGACTCTGCGGCGCATGCGCCTACGCCAATTATTACAGTTTGGAGTACGCCATTGCCGCCATCAAGAAGTTGCAGGAAGAGAAAGGCATCACCTACGCCAAGACCGGACTCATCATCACCTATCAGACGGGCGAGAACATTTGGGAGACCAAGCAGTTCAGTGGTGTGTCAGCCGACTTTGGAGAGGTCGGACTGTGGAAAGACTTTGGCGGAGGCGGAAGTAAGGTTGAAACGAGCGACATTCCCGAAGAAGGTGGGAAAGATGCCCTCTCCACGGGCGGCGCGTACGAACACATCCCCGCCAACCTCAAATTCGACGGAGAGACAGAAGGAGTCATCAAGTTGAGGATGGAGAACGCTGCAGGCGACACCATTGGAGACGAGATTCAGTTTGCCGTCGGTACGGGTAGCGGCGGTGCGAGCGGCACTACCATCGCCGTTGCGTTCAAGGAGAATCCCCTCTACGCCAATGCCGGCGGCGAGTTTGTTGTCAAGGCAGCCATCATGAGTGTCACCAAGGCAGGCAGTCAAGAGATGACCAACTCCATTGTCAGTGTGAACTTCGTGAACCGCACCACCAAGAAGACAGTAGCCAAGTTCAGTCCCAAGAAAGGCAGCAGCGCCAGCATGACCGACTACTCCTTCACCTTCGACCTCAGCAGTCTCTGCACCGCAGCCGGAGAAGTCCCCTTGCAGGCACAGATAACCGACGACGGCGGAAACACCGCCACCAAGAACTTCAGTTTGATTGCCGTTGATGTCACCTGCGAGAGTCCTCAGACCTTGCAGTACGGCAAAGACACCAGCCTTGAAGTAGGCGGCAACGCCAAGAACATTGCCCTCTACAAGTTTCCGAGAAACGTCAGCGACAAAGGCATTCTCGTCACGGTAGAAATGTTCAAAGATGAAGAGTGGCAGTTGCTCACCACCGCCACCATCAGCGACACCAACACCCACAATGTGTTGGTCAATCCAAGCGGATTTTCTCATGGTGCTATTCCCATCCGCATTCAAGGAGAGGACGTCAGCAGTGGCGTGAAAGGAAACATTTTGCACACCTCCGTGATGGTCATCCAGCAGGACGAGAGTTTGGATGACTACAACAGTCCCATCGTGTGTGCGCGATGGAGCGAGGAAAACGGCAGTACGAAGAAGTTGTTAGAAACTCTGACGATGGACGTCGCCTGCTATCAGCGCAACAACCCAAACCCCACGGTAGATGTCACCCTCCTCAACCTCACCAAAGGCACAGAAACCTCCCTTGGCGAGAAAGTCATGAACCGCACCAAGACCTACGTCATTGAAAAGCGCCTCACCGACGCCAACGAAGGCGACGAACTTGTTTTGAGAGCAAGTTGCGGTTTGGTGACACAACCAGAGGACTGCAAGGTTACCGTTCATGGCAGTTTGATTTCCGTCAGTGAGGCAGAAGGCACTCACTTCGCAATAGACATGAGCGGCAGGAGCAACAGCGACGCCGACAAACGCATCACCGCCACCTGCTCCGACGGCAGCGAAGTGGAGATTGAAGTCATCGGTTCCAACTATTCGTCCAACGGTTTTGTCAAGGATACCTACGGAACGAGCGAGTACGGCACAGCCAACGACAGCGGACGCATGTCATTGCGTATTGCAGAAGACGTGAGAGCCAATAGCAACATCACCCCCTACATCAACTCCGCCATTGAGACCAACGGCAGCGCATTCAGTTTTACCACCATGGTCAAGAATGTGGCAAACAGAGACGCCATTCTCATGCAGTGTAGCGGCGCAAAGATGGGATTCTTGATGACCGGTGAAAAACTCGTTGTCTATACCAACGGAGACACGGAGGACGCCAGTACCACCTGCACCGTCCCCTACTCGTTGAACTCCGTTCATCACTTTGCCATTTTGGTAGAACCTACTGCTGTTGCCCCATACGGAGGTATCGGATGCATCAAGGTGTTTAAGGACGGTGACGAATCAGGCGTGGTCAATTATGTAGCAGGCGAGTTCCCCCTCCACAACTCTACGGTAGAGTGGAACGGCACAGAAGCCGACATCTATCTGTACGACGTGAAGATGTGGAACACCTACTTTGACTTCAAACAAGCGTTCGACAATTATGTTGTCGGCGTCACCGACACCGACGCCATGATTAAGGAGTGGGAAAAGAATGACGTATTAGTCAGTCAGCACGCAGAAGGCGTCACCAAGAACCGCCCCAGCATTCAGAAGTGTTTGGATGCCGGTCTGTGTGTGGTGGTACTTACCAAGAACGCAGACACTACCGACGTCAAGGAAAACTACCCAGACTATTTGGAAGGACTTGACGGCGACAAGAAGACCACCATACCCCTTGATTGGTACGTTTATTTCGCCGACCGTCCCTGGCAGAACTTCATTGTCACCTCCACCCCCACCAGCAACCAAGGAACAACCAGTTCTTGGCGTCCCATCAAGAACAAGAAGTCAAAGTACAAGAAGGCACTCAGTATGCGCCTCATGTACAGCCGTGAAGAAATCAGCGAGATGTATGGTGGCGATGCAGAAGTGCTTTCCAAGTACGACTTGTGTGCTGCGATGGCAAAGAAGTTCAAGTTCCAAATCAAGGAAGGCGGTCAGTTTACCAACATTTGTACAATCAAGGTAGATTTCTCCGACAGTTGCGGTGCGCACAATGGTGCGATGATGGAGTTAATGAACGACACCCAACGCGCTTTGGGTGCAGACTACATGACTCCAAGCCAAGTGTTCAGCGAAGGAGACTTCGACATTCAGACCAGCATTGACAGCGTTCCTTGTGCATTGTTCAGAACCGACCACCTCATGAACGCGCAGGACGCCACCGACCCCGCCAACGGTTACTTCCACGCCAAGGCAAACTTCAATGCAGACAAAGGCGATGCCGATTTCTTCGGTTTTCAGAACGTCAAAGGCTACAATGCCGACTGCCTCAACTACGGCGATTTTGAAGAACTTGTGGCAGCGCGAGACCAGAGTCTCAGTTCATTCAAGGCAGAAGTATTGAGTGACACCGGAAAACTCATTGCAGGAAAGGTCTATGTGCTGAGTGAATGGTGCGGAGACGGACATGTCGTATTGGAGAACGACGGCAGCGGTTCGATGCAGGAAGTAAGTGCCGTGGCGAGTCCCACCGTCAGTGAAAAGTCCATGTCAGAATTGCAGTCTTGCGATGTCAAGACGTTGAAGTGGGATGTGGTGTATCTCACGAGCGACGGACACTACATGCAGTATGCAGGCGGAAGTTGGACGGACACCACCGGAGAGATGACCTACAACAGTGCCACCAAGAAATGGAGTGTGACGGGACGAGTTGTCAACCCCGTGGAATGCTACGAGTTGTTGAAGTACGACTTTTTGAATTGGATGCAAGGCTGTAACAGTGTTGATGACCTTGTGACGATTGATAGCAGTACCGGAAATCCGATTTGGATGAGTTACTACGAGAGTCGTTATCCCGACGATGACAACCTCACCTATTTGTACGAATCAGGCAAGAAAATACCTTACCAACTCTACCGTTGGCTCAGTTGGTGTCAGAAGTGCAACCACCACCTCACAGAATCAGACGGCAACATCACCCTCAACGGCGAAAGCGTTGCAGGAACTGCAGAAAACCGATTGAAGAAGTGGGAGAGCGAGTTGAAAGACCACGCCAATGTGCGAAGTTTGCTTTGTTACACCGTCTCCAGCGACTATTGTGCATCCGTTGACCAGCGAAGCAAGAACGCCATGTTAAGTTTCTACCTTGACACAGACGGAAAGGTAAGAATGTACATGAACCATTGGTACGACGGCGACTGCAACTTTGGCAGCGATAACGACTGCGGACTCACCATCCCTTGGAACATGGACGCGAGAACCAGCCACCTCTACCAAGGTTGGGACAGCATCATGTTCCATCAGACCTACAAAGCGTCAGAGTTCCTGCTTGACGATGAAGGTACGACCATCACTTTGCAGAAAGTAGCATATGCCATGAGAAAGGTAGAGTGGAACAATCTCAAACCATTCTCCGCCAGCGGTTGCAGGCATTATTGGATAACCAAGCGATTAGACAAGTGGGCGAAGGTCATCAGTTCGTTTGACGGTGAGCGCAAGTACATAGAGAATTCCACTTCCTCCTCCAACTACTTCTACGCTTTGCACGGACTTAGATTGGACGACCTTCCCGACTACCAAGAGAAGCGTTTCAAATTCTGCGACGGTCAGTATCAAGTTGGCGACCTCTATTCCAACCCCGCCAAGATGCGCTGCATGGGCACTATTGAAATTACCATCACCGCCGCCAAGGAAGGATTCTTCGGACTCGGAGAAGACCGTGCCGACACCTGCGCAGACAGTTGTCACCTTCTCGCAGGAGAGAGTTACACCATGAAGGTGAGCGACGCCCAAGAGAGCGGAAAGATGATTTACCTTTTCGGTGCAGAGAATCTTAGCAAGATAGACATCAGCAAGTGCTCTCCCAAGTTGGAAGGCTTCGATTTCAGTACCTGCACGCTGTTGGAAGAGTTCATTGTTGGCGGTTCGGACTACACGCCCGAATACACCACCGGTATTCTCAGTTCGTTAGAACTCGGTGCTATGTCATTCTTGAAAAAGATAGACATCCGTAACACCAAAATCACAAAACTCAACGCCTCCAATTGCCCGCGACTCAGAGAAGTGTTAGCAGAAGGAAGCAGCCTAAAGACGTTCAAACTCACAGAAGCCTCCCCTATTGAGACGCTGCACCTTCCATCCGGAACGAGCGAACTCATCTTTGAGAACCTTCCCAAGTTGAAGTACCCGGAAGGCGGAATCAGTATGGAAGGAATGAGCAATGTGAACAAGGTGGTTGTCAGAGGTTGTCCGGAGATTGACAGCAAGCAGTTGTTGGAAGACGTGGTTGCAGCAGGTGCAAGCATCAACCAAGTGAATGTTTCACTCGGCAGCGTCAGCGGACGCGCCACCGTGTTGCAGTCGTTGAAGGCAAGCGGTGCGGTTGATTCCAACTCCCCGTTTGACACCGTATGCCACGGTTTGACCGGAAGGTGGGTTTTGTCCACTCTCATAGAAGAATCCGAGTTTGCAGGTTTGGTTTCCTACTTCCCCGACTTAGAGTTGCACAATGCACAGTACACCATGTTTGTGCAGGACGACAAGATGGAGGATTCTCAGAACATCACCAACCTCGAAAACGGAACGAGCGGAGAAGGCTATGTGGCGAGCGGACACTTGATAAAGTTGTTTGAGCAGATGACCCCCGTATATGGTCAGTTGAACACCGAAACAGGAGTGTGGGAAGGCACTAAAATCAGCGATATCGACTACAAGAAACTCGCTGACGGCAGCGACTTCGACTATTCCGACAATCTCGGCAGCGGAAACGACTCCATGATGCTCATCCCACACCATTGGAAGAAAGGAATCAACGACTTCAAGAACGAGTTGAAGTACACCTGCATCAGCGTGAGCAAAGAAAAACCCATGTCCACCGCCAGCAAGGTCAGCAGAGACAAGTTGAAGAACGTCTTGATGAAGTCAAACAGTTCCGTTGTTATTACCAACGTGAAGGACGGCGAGAGCAGTTTGGAGAGTTCCGGCGTGTTGGTGGAATCCATCGAGATGAACGTGTATCAGTTCGATGTTGAAGGAATGAAACAAGTCAGATACCCCGGTATCAACAGCGTCCAAATCGGAGCCGTGTTCTTGGACGAGAACGGAATTATCGTCGGTCACTTCAACATGGCAAACGGCTCCAGCATGTTCGACTTCCAAGACGGAGATTACATCTTCATTGACGTTCCTTTAAGTGCCAAGACCTTCGTATTTGCCAGCAAGAACATCAACTCCGAAGAAGAAGTAATTGCTGTGAATAGTTCCGAGGTAGAAGCCATCGAACCCGATTGGGTTGAAGTAAAAGCAAACCTTGTTGGAATCTACCAAGCCAGCGTAGATAGTCTGTTGCGGTTGCGAAGTCTCTCCAATACCACCATCCGAGTTGGAACTGTCAATTCAGAAGGTTCTACCTCCACCGAGTGGCAGTATGACGAAGACGGAAATCCCACCAACACCCCCGTCAGTGCGATTAAGTATTCCGGAAAAGACCTCATCAACCTCGCCCTCAGACGCGGGAGCGGTTACCAAATACTTGACGCTTTGCAGAGTTTCGACCTCGCTTACATTTTCTACGGAATCAGCGGTGACAGAGATGCAGGAGATGTTTGCGGTAACGGAAAAAGTTCCGGAGGAACTACAGGCTATGCGGACTCCATTGGAAAGACCAACAGTTACAACGGTCAGTTGAACGGCAACAAATGTCTCGGAATTGAGAGTCTGTTCGGTTGTACGACAGAGTTTATGGAAGGAATTGTGTTAAACGCTCCAAGTTACGTCCAAGCCAAGAAGAACAAGATGGACACCACCATCAACAATTATCCCATTGATGGAATTTGGCACATTTACGACCCCGTGACGAATACAGAGCGTGGAGTGCAGTCAGTTACAACAAATTCCGGCTGTTGCATTGCGCGAGTTCGTCACGGACGTTTCTGCGACCTTGTACCCTCTGCCATGAATGCAAGCGACAATAGTGTATTTTCCACCTACTATTGCGATTCGTATTCATACAGTGGTACTAAGTGCCGTGCGGTGCTTCGCTCGGGTTACAGCGCGCATGCGGCTGGCGGGTTGTCGTTTGCGGGCACGTATTACCCGTTCTCGTTTGCGCACGCGGGCTTCGGTGCTCGTCTCGCCTTCAAAGGAGCGATAGCGATAGACGGCGAAGAAGCGTAAAGCGAGTCCGCAGGATGCCTAACAAAAGGCATCCTTGCGGACTAAGAGTCAAGAGTCAAGAGTCAATGATCAAGGGTCAAAGGGGTCAAAGAGTTTCCCGCAGACGGAATCGGCTGGAACGGTGGAAGATTCTTTTTGGAGAAAACACTGACAACGGGAGACAACTTTTGAAAAAAAGGCGGACGGTCTCGGAGTGCCGTGCGGTGCTTCGTTCGAATAACAGCGCTAATGCAACCGGCGGGTTGTCGTATGCGAACACGAATTACCCGTTCTCGAATGCGAACGCGAACTACGGTGCTCGTCTCACAAACATCAGCGAGCAAGACTCGCAAACATTATCGTCAGCGACAGCGGTACGCGATGCCGCCGTTCATGGCGAGAGACCAGAGCCTCAGTAACAGCGCACGAAAATGCGGAAAACTGAAAAACGACAAAGAGCGCAGGAGAGTTTGGTAGGTTCGTGTAAACGTTCTCGAAGAAGTTAAACCTGCAGATGATGAAGGCATGAGAAGAGAAGGTTATCTCATTGAAGAAATCGTTGAACAAAGAAACTTAGAAGCAAGTTTCGACGATGTGGTGAAAGGCAGCAAACGCAAGAACAGCAAAGAAGGACGTTGGCTGTTATCACGTCGGCATGAGTTTCTAAGCGAAGTGCGAGACGAGATTCTGAGCGGACACATCAGCCTCATGCCCCTTCATCGGAAACCATCTTCCGAAGAAAAGGAGAAAGGAGGTTACCACACCATCGAAGTTGTTGAAGGCGGAAAGAAGAGGACGGTGCAGGTTTTCTGTATGTCAGCGCGAATCAAGATAAACGCTGTCATGCGAGTCGCCGACCGACATATCCGCAAACGATTCATCCACACCACTGCCTCCAGCATCAAGGGAAGAGGAACGCACTATCTCAAAAGAATTATTGAACTCGACCTACGCAGGAAGAAAGACATTCGGTATTGGTATCAGAGCGACATCAAGAAGTGCTACGAGACAGTTCATCAAGAATTCATCATGTCAGCCTACCGACACGTTTTTAAAGACAAGAAGTTTCTGCACATCATCGAAGAGTTCACTCACTGCATGAAGGACGGAATCAGCATCGGTATGCGTTCCTCGCAAGGCAGCCTCAATCTGCTATTGTCCGTATATCTTGACCACTGTTTGAAGGACAGAGACGGTTTTCTTCATTACCGCTACTGCGATGACAACGTCAGTGGTTCGAGAGACAAGAAGATGCTGTGGAGATACAGAAATCACATTCATGAATGTGTGGAAGAAATCGGTCAGAAGATAAAATCCACAGAGCGCGTGTTTCCTGCAGAAAGCGGAATAGACTTCCTCGGTTACGTCATTAGACCAACCCACACAATGATGAGAAAACGCGTCAAGAAGAACTTCGCCAGGAAACTGAATAAGTTGAAGTCACGGAAGAGGCGAAAAGAAATCATCGGTTCTCTGTGGGGAATTGCCAAGCACTGCAAGAGCGTGAACCTGCTGAAGAAACTTTTGTTTCCGAGTGAGTTTCATAAGATAAGAAAGAAGATAGACAAAATCAGAAGACAACGTATGAAAAAATTTTCAGAACTTGGATTTGTGTATCGTCCTGCAGACGGTAAGAAACGTTTTCCGAACCGCGCTGTTCCACTTCGTCAGTTGGTCAATGTCAAGATAGAAGTATTGGACTACGAAGACGGAGTTAATACTCGCTACGGTGAACGATGTCTCGTCAAGTTCCGCGACACGCGCACCAACGAGACCGCCAAATTCTTCACGGACTGCGACGAGATGAAGCAAGCACTTCACAGTATTGACGATATGGGAGAGATACCCTTCTGTACGGTTATTGAGGCAGAGTATTTTGGCGAAGGTAAGACCAAGTATAAATTCACATAAAAGTTATTTGTATGATGACATCAGTATTCTACAAGACCGGCGACGGCGGCGAAGAGAGAAACGACCGATTGGTCAAGATTGGTAAGGAGAAGTGGTTGCTCATTTTCGGAGAGTATGAGGACGAAGACGGGTTGAAGTACCACTACCGTAAGAAATACGACCACAAGCCGAGCAAGGAAGAATTGAAAAGAGACGTGGAAGGTTTGGTGAACGCCATCACCGACCAAAAGATTCTCACCGGCTTCAAGTGGAATGGGAAGAAAGTATGGTTGAGTTTGGAGAACCAAATCAACATCCGAGCGCAGTACGACCTCTGTGTTCAGAGCGATGG
>JBJEAG010000175.1:0-2412 GCA_051868855.1 Alloprevotella sp.
GCCTTGGTACTGAAAATACCAGGCGCTTTGGTATTTTTGTACCACGGCTTTGATTGACTTTTCCTCTTCCCAAGGAAGCGCGGAGAGGGGAGACACTTTTTAGGTGCTAAAACGTTGAAAATGTGGACAATCATGTGTTTAATAGAGAAACGCGTCGTTTTGAGAAAAATCCCAAAACGACGCGGCTTATGCGTTTTTCGTTGAAAACGTTTGTTTTCAGCGATTTAAGTATCAAAAAGTGTCACCCCAAGTTTGCGGCGCTGCAGCGAGTTTTCACGCCCAAATACACTCAGAAAACACTATTTTCACGTGTTTTCCTCTCCTCACGCCTCCTTCTCTTCTTCGCGGGCGATGCCGTCCATCGGACCGTCGAAGCGGGTGTTCTGGGGCGCGGCGACTTGGCGGGCATAGCGACTCACGCTGAGAATCATGCCGATGTAACAGCAGTTGATAATCGTGGAGGTTCCGCCTCGGCTGATGAGCGGCAGCGGCTGTCCCGTCACGGGGAAGAGTCCGACTGCCACCAGCATGTTCAGAATGGCTTGCGAGACGAGCAGGAGCGTGAGCCCCATGGCAAGGAAGGGCGGGAAGTTCCGCTCGCACCGGCTCGATATTCGTCCCGCTCGGAAGAGCAGGAAGACATAGAGAATGACCACTATGGCTGCCCCCCACAGCCCCATTTCTTCAATGATGATGGCAAAGATGAAGTCGGAGAACGCCTGACTCAGGAAGTCGCGTTCCACGGAATTGCCGGGCATTTTGCCGATGCCGTTGCTGGAGGCTATGGCAATGTTGGCATGCGCAATCTGCGCTTTCTTGTCGATGTCGAAGAGGTTCGGGTCGTCCTCGCCGTCGGCGTGGGTGTTGATGCGGCTCATCCACGTCGGGAAACGGTGGAGCCCCGGAATCTCTGCCACAACTTTCTTGGGCAACACCAACGCAACTGCCACCACGCTCGCGCCCGCCAACAAGCAGACGCCGATGAGTTTGCCAATTTGCACCAAGGGAACGCGCCCGATGAACATCATCAGAATGACTACGCCGAAAAGCAGCATCGCCGTGGAGAAGTTCTCCGGCATGATGAGCAGGCAGATGGGGGCGGAGACATATAATATATATTTAAAGGCACGCGGGTCAGCACCGTCCTCCTTCTGCATTCGCGACAAGATGAGCGCGACAGCAGTCACGACAGCCAGTTTCGCAAACTCTGAGGGTTGGAAACCTGCCATCCAGCGACGCGAGCCATTGACTTCCGCACCCAAGAGCATGGTGAAAATCAACATCAGAATGGACATGGGGACGAGCACAATCGGGATGGCTTTGAACATGCGACACGGAACTTTGTGCAACACGATGACAGCCACCGTGCCGAGGAGAAGGTTGATGGCGTGACGTCCGATGGGTTGCCAGATGTTGCCGCTTCGATACGCCAGTGTGCTCGCAGCACTGAACACCTCCACCAGGGAGATGCAGCAGAGGAAAAAGAAGACGACCCAAATGACGCGGTCACCCATGAATAAGGAACCTATTTTCTTCATGTTTTGTTGTAGAGAGGGCTAAAGAAGGTGTTTTTTTGGGGGTGTCCTAAAGAAGAGCTCTGAAGGAGACTGCCCGAAAGTGTGGCATCACTCGCACCACTTTTTGGCGCAGGCTTTGAACTGCTCGCCGCGGTCCTCCATGTTGTGGAAGAGGTCGAAACTGGCGCAGCAGGGACTGAGCAGGACGGTGTCGCCCTCTTTGGCGAGGCGCATGCACTCGCTGACGCAGTCCGCCATGGAGTGGGTGTCGGCGACGGGGAGTCCGAGAGCGTCGAAGTTCTCGTGGAGTTTGGCGTTGTCCGCTCCGAGATAGACCAAGGCACGGCACTTCTCGCGGATGAGGGGGAAGAGCGGGGAATAGTCGTTGCCCTTGTCCTTTCCGCCGACAATCAGAACGACGGGAGTGGTCATGCTCTCCAGTGCGCAGTAGCAGGCATCGACGTTCGTCGCTTTGCTGTCGTTGACGAAGCGGATGCCGTGGCCGCAGCCGGCGTTTTCGAGTCGGTGTTCCACGCCGGGGAAGTCCGACAGTCCGGCGCGCACCACTTCGGGGGCGATTCCGGCAGCAAGCGTGGCGAGGGCGGCAGCCATGGAGTTGCGGAGGTTGTGTTTGCCGGGCAGCGACAACTCCGCCACGGGCATCTCGAACGCTACGGGAGCGGTGATGACGAGTTTGCCGTCCTTCACGCAGGCGGCGCAGCCGTCGCTCTCCTCGTCGGAGAAGCCGCAGAGCGCGGCGGGGTGGGAGAGGTGAGCCAGTTCGGTGGGTACATATTCATCGCCCATCCAATAGACGAAGGTGTCGCTCGGGTGCTGGTTTTGCAGGATGCGCATCTTGGAGTCCACGTAGTTCTGCATCTTGAATTCGTAGCGG
>JBJEAG010000176.1:0-2398 GCA_051868855.1 Alloprevotella sp.
ACAAACATCAACGTATTCAATTCATTAAGACCGTTTACCGGACAGCAATAATTTTATGTTTATCGCCTTGTGATGGTTGCAAAACCCGACAGGGTGTGAAGTAGCCCTCAGAAAATCCGGAGCTTGCTCCGGGGAGTTTCTGAGGGCTACAGCATCAAGGGCTCGTAAGAGACATTTTGCATCAATCGCAAGGTGTGGATTTCTGTTTTTGTTTCTTTCAATTGACACAGTTTGTTGCAGGTGACCCGATTTTTCGTGTTCTAAAGAAGTCAAAAGGGTCTAAAAGGTCAAAGAGGTCAAAAGGTTCGGCGCGGAATCCGTGTGATCTGTGTAATTCGTGTTCTAAAAAAATAAATTCCTTTCATTCCGTCCCATTCTGCGTGAGGAAAAATTCTGCGGATTCTGCGTGAAAACATAGCGATGTCTCACTTCTTGCCACCGTGTTCCTTGAAGACGAGACCGAAGGCGAGGAAGACGACGAGGGCGTAGGCAGAGAAAATGGTCCAGCAGGTGCGCCATCCTTCAATCTGCTCAACGGGAGAGGCGTCGGAACGGACATAGTGATTCACGACCTGCATGGCGAGAATCGTACCGATGCTGGCACCGAAGCCGTTGGTCATAATCATGAAAAGTCCCTGCGCACTGCTGCGGATGTCGGTGTGGGTGTTCTGGTCCACATAGAGTGCGCCGGAGATGTTGAAGAAGTCAAACGCCACGCCATAGACCAACATCGAAAGGATGAACATCCACACGCCGTTGCCGGGGTCACCCGTGGCAAACAAACCGAAACGAAGCACCCAGGCAAACATGGCAATCATCATGACGCGCTTGATGCCGAAATGTTTCAAGAAGAAAGGAATCAGCAGAATGCAACAGGTCTCGCTGATTTGAGAGAGCGAAATCAGGGCGTTGGCGTTGTTGGCGCCAAAGGTGTTGGCAAATTCGGGGATGTCCTTGAAACCCATGATGAAGGGGTTGGCATAGCCGTTCGTGATTTGAAGACTGACACCGAGAAGCATGGAGAAAAGAAAGAAAACTGCCATGCGACGCTCACGGAAGAGACTGAAAGCGTCGAGTCCCAAGGCGTGGAACAGAGACTTGCGTTCGTCACCGCTGCTGACGGGACAGGCGGGGAGCGTCGGGGCATAAACCGCAAGAACCAAGGAGAGCGCACCGCTCAAGAGGAACTGATAGGCAGAGGTCTGAATGTCAAGGAAATTCACGGCGAGCATGGTGCAGATGAAACCGACCGTGCCGAAGACGCGGATGGGAGGGAAGTCCTTGACGGTGTCCATGCCATACTGATTCAACGCGCTGAAAGCAACGGAGTTGCTGAGGGCAATCGTGGGCATGTAGAAGGCGACACTTAGGGTGTAGGTGATGAAAACCTGCGTCATGCTGATGGTGTCACCGGCGTTGAGGGCAATATAACCCGTGAGCAGCATGAAAGCACCTGCGATGAGGTGGCAAAGACCGAGAAGACGATGACCGGGAACCCAACGGTCTGCCACCACGCCAATCAAACCGGGCATGAAAAGGGAAACGAGACCCTGAACGGCATAGAACCAACCAATTTCGGCTCCCAAACCGTGGGTGGCGAGGAAACTGCCCATGGAGGTGAGATAGGCGCCCCATACGGCAAACTCAAGAAAATTCATCGCCACTAAGCGGCTCTGAAGGAGAAGGGATTTGTTATTCATGATAAGTCTTTATGGTATTGTTTTTCGAGATTCAGTTTGCGATTCCGGTGTTCGACCGCGCATTCATTTTTCACTCCCGCCGCTCAGCGTTTGCAGCATCTGGCGCAGCGCCTCTTCATCGAGTTCTTCCACGAAGATTTGGCGGACAATGCACGAGGCGTCGGAGACATAGACACGGGGAATGTAGGAGTTGGCGAAGAGGTTATAGACCGCGGCATCGGGTTGCGGCGAGAAGGGCAGGGTGAGTCCCTTCTGTGCCCAGTAGGCACTGATTTCGTTTTCTCCCTGACTTCGGGCAATGCAGAGGAAGCGCACGCCGGGGAAGTCGTGGCTGACGCGTTCCACCACGGGCAGTTCGCGCTGGCAATCGCCGCAGAGGGTGTGGAAGAAGACGATGACGGAGGGTGCTCCTTTCAGGTCGGCGGTTGAAACGGACGTGCCGTCAGAAAGTGTGATGGTGAAGGAGGGTAGGGCAGAACCCACCTGCACACTGTCAGTTGCTGCGGGGTCATCGTCGTTCATGCACGATGCCATCATCAGTGCGGGGAAGAGAAAGGAAAGGATGAGAATCAGGGTTTTCTTCATGAGGTTTTTGGGGGTCAAAAGGGTCAAAAGGGTCAAAAGGGTCAAAGAGACAAAGGGGCAAAGAGAAGCCTACCCCAACCCCTCCCTAAAGGGAAGGGCTTAGTTCCCTCCAT
>JBJEAG010000177.1:0-2393 GCA_051868855.1 Alloprevotella sp.
GAGTTCCATGCAAAGGATGATGTTGAGGTCCTCAGCTTTCTGGGCTGCTTTTTCGTCATATTTTCCTCCCTGATTGAACTCCGGTGCGTAGGCATTCTTGACGAAGGCACCGGCGTGGTGCGCATAGAGGTCTTTATCAACGCAAGCCTCGAGGAAGGAGGGAGCGAGTTCTTCAGTGAGATAGTATTTTCCGGTCAAATCCACCATGGGGCGGGTTTCTCCGGCTTGATTGACGAGGAAGAGCGAGGGGATGCCGGCGGCTTTTGCCACCTTGGCATCGTCAGCACCGAAAGTCGGGGCGATGTGCACGATGCCCGTACCGTCTTCAGTGGTGACATAGTCGCCCGGGATGACTCTGAAGGCTGCCTCGGCGAGTTCCACGAAACGGTCGTCGCCAACGCTGAAACATTTCTCGGCGTGTGCCTCGGCATAAGCGAGCGTCTCGGCGGAGGACTGGTCGGAAAGCTTCTCGCAGGGTTTCACCCACGGCATGAGGGGCTCGTAGGTCATGCCAACAAGGTCAGAACCTTTCCAAGAGCCCACGATTTGATAAGGAATGACTTTGTCTCCTTGCTTATATGCCTCAAAATCTGCATTCTCTCCTTCTTTGTTGAAATAGGAGTTCACAAGCACGGAAGCCATGACGGCGGTCATGGGTTTGCCCGTGTAGGGATTGAAAGTGCGGAGGGCGACGTAGTCAATGGAGGGACCGACGCAGAGTGCGGTGTTGGAAGGAAGGGTCCAAGGGGTCGTTGTCCAAGCAAGGAAGAAGGCATCGCCCCACCCTTGCATTTCGGGCTTCGGATTGACGATGCGGAACTGCGCCGTCACGGTGGTGTCCTTCACGTCGCGGTAGCAGCCGGGCTGGTTGAGTTCGTGACTGCTGAGTCCCGTACCTGCGGCGGGAGAATAGGGCTGAATGGTGTAGCCCTTGTAGAGCAACCCTTTTTCGTAGAGTTGTCCGAGCAACCACCAAACGGATTCGATGTAGGAGTTGTCGTAGGTGATGTAGGGGTTCTCCATATCTACCCAGTAGCCCATCTGGCGGCTGAGTTCCGTCCACTCCTGAGTGTATTTCATCACGTTGCGACGGCAGTGTGCATTGTAGTCGGCAATGGAAATGTTCTTACCGATGTCTTCTTTCGTGATGTTGAGTTCTTTTTCGACACCGAGTTCGACGGGCAGCCCGTGAGTGTCCCATCCTGCCTTTCTTTTCACCTGAAAACCCTTCATGGTTTTGTAGCGGCAGAAAGCATCTTTGAGTGAGCGCGCCATGACGTGGTGAATGCCGGGGTGTCCGTTGGCGGAGGGAGGACCTTCGAAGAAGACGAAGGAGGGGCAGCCCTCGCGTTCCGTCATGCTGCGGTGGAACAAATCCTGTTCGTCCCACGCTTTGAGCACGTCTTGGTTCACTTCACTGAGGTTCAGATTCTGATGTTGTTTGAATGAAGACATAGGTATGACAAATGTCCGCCGAAGCAGACTGAGTTAGATGGATTCTTAATATATAAATAGGTATTCACCGAAAGGAGTCAAGAATCAATAACACTCGCTTTCGGAGGGGAAGTCACCGCTGCGCACGTCTGCCACATAGTGTCCGACGGCTTCGGTGATGATGCTGTGGAGGTCAGCGTAGCGGCGGAGGAACTTGGGCGAGAAGCCTTTGTTCATGCCCAACATGTCGTCGGAAACGAGCACTTGTCCGTCGGCAGCGCCGGCACCGATGCCGATGATGGGAAGCGGTGTCAGTTTGACTGCCTTTTCGGTGAGCGCGGCAGGAATTTTTTCCAGAACGATGGCACAGCATCCGGATTCGGTCAGTGCTTCCACGTCACGAAGCAACTGTTCTGCCTCTGCCTCGGCACGCGCCCGAACGCCGTAGGTGCCGAACGCATGAATGCTCTGCGGGGTCAGTCCGAGGTGACCAACCACGGGGATGCCGACTTGCACGAGCGAACGGATGGTGTCAGCCAAATGGCTTCCGCCTTCAAGTTTGACGGCGTCAACTCCGGTTTCCTTCATGATACGGATGGCATTGCGCAAAGCGTCTTCGCGGGAAACCTGATAGGTTCCGAAAGGCATGTCACAAACCACAAAGGCACGTTTCACCGCACGTCTCACGCCGGCAGCGTGATAAATCATCTGGTCGAGCGTGATGGGGAGAGTGGTTTCAAACCCCGCTTTCACGTTGGCTGCACTGTCGCCAATGAGAATGGAATCGACGCCTGCCTCGTCAAGCAGTCCGGCAGTGGTGTAATCGTATGCCGTCAGCATGGAAATCCGGATGCCTTCGGCTTTCATTTCGGAAAGGCGCTTCGCAGTCACCTTCCGCTGGTCATTGTTGTTCAGATATTCTGACATTTTCTTTTCCTGAGGAGAAACTTATTCTTCTG
>JBJEAG010000178.1:0-11188 GCA_051868855.1 Alloprevotella sp.
TCAGCCCTCAAAATTACTACTACTGCCTTACCCAGGCCTCACGGCCTGGGCTAACAACTCGCCCTCCCTCGTCGGGCTCGTCGGGCCTGCAGCCCTTGCCATTCGGCTGAAAAAACTTTTACCGGACAGCAATATATGTTTTTCGGACAGTGGAATTTGTCAAAAGGTATGTCAAGCGTTTAAACTGACAGTGACCCGAAACATTGCCTCGTGGGCTTTGCTTCGGGTCACTTTGCGTTTCGCATTGGGCGGTGCTTGTTCGGCGTTCCGCTTCGGGCGGTGTGTCAATCTTTAATTCTGTTCGCTCTCAGCGGTGTGTCAATCGTTGATGGCGGCTGTTTCGCGCGTTCTCACTTCCAAATCGGGTGGGAGTCGTTGTTGCGCGAGCCGGAGAGGAAGCCGGACTCATCCTTGATGGTGTTGGTGTCGTCCTTCTTCACCTCCATTTCACCGGGGCTTGTGGCGAGGAGGTTCTCCGCTGCCAACTCCACGGAAGAGGCAGTAGGGGGGGTATATAATTTCTTGTTCATGATTTCGTAATCCTTATTTCTTGATGAATACCTTTTTGCCTTCTCCGGTGATGTAGATGCCCGTGGTGGGGTAGGGCACGAGGCGACCGTTGAGGTCATAGTAGCGTTCCGCCTTCTCGTTCGTTCCCACCTGCGTCAGTCCCGTCTGTGTCCAGTCGAAGAGGAGGGCGGCTGCGCTTTGGGCTTCGGGGGACAAGGCGGTTTTGAGGAGATATGCCTTGTTGGCGGCGATGATGTTGGAGGTTGCGGGATAGAAGCCGACGGAACTGTTGAAGATGGCGAGCCCGTAGTAGGGGACGGTGATGCTTGCAGCCTCGGTGGCGCTTGACGTGTTGAAGCCTTGGCGGCGTGCCGTCGTGCCGGAGAGTTTGTTGGTCAGCGTCGTGCCCGAGGTGGTGACGGCGAAGGTGTAGGTGTCGGAGGAGTTCGACGAGGTGGAGTAGAGCAGGACGGGCTGTTTGGCAGCGAGGCTTTCTCCTGCGCCGACCTCTTGCAGCGTCATGGCGCCGTTGTCGGCGATGTCACTCACGTAGAACACATGCAGCGAAGCGTCGTTGGGGATGGTGACAGCCATGGGGAGGCAGAGCGTTGCCCACTTGGCGGAGCCGACGGTGACGGGCACTTCGGTGATTTCGCGGATGTGCCATTGCAACCCTTTGTTCGTGGCGGGGTTGTCCGTGCGGCAGATGAGGCGTCCGATTCCCGTTCCCTTTCCGGTGCCGGCGTGGAGATATTTGGTGTCGCTGTTCTTGCTGCGGATGGACCAGAGCAGGTTGTCGCCGTTGATGTTTGCCAAAACGAACGGTTCGGTCCAACCCTTACTGACCGTCACCTCCATGCCTTCCAAATCCTTGTAGTTGGCGAGCTTGGCAATGTAGTAGTCCGAGTTGGCGTGACGGAAGTAGTATTCGTTGTCGGCATTCTTCTCGAGCACCCATGCCGTTTCGGGCACGCTTCTTACGCCCGGGTCGGCGATTTGGAGGTTACGGTCGCCAAGGTCAGCGCTGGTGTTGTTGCCTTCCGTGTTGTTGATGGCGATGCTGCTGACGATGCAGCCGGCGAGATTGACGTCGTAGGGCGAGATAAGTTGATAGAACTTCGCTTCGTCGGGCTCGTTGCGGGTGGCGGTGGTGACGTCGGCATCGGCGTAGGCATTGACGAAGGTCGTGAAGTTGCCTTGCGTGTAGTCTGCCGCGTAGGCTTGCGCTGCTCTTTGCAGAGCGGGAGAAGCTGTTTCGAGCACGGCACCCACGAGGAGACGGTCGTCGCCCGTGGCGGCGGCATATTTCAGCTCGTCGGCAATCTCCTGTCCGGTTTTGACGAGTTGGAAACGGGAACCATCGCCGGTCTCGGTCGCTGTCTGCCAATATTTCACGTAGTTATTGTTGCCGTGGTCGTTGAGGATATAGCGTGTGCCATTGACGGTGGCGGTGAGGTAGAAGCCGCCGGTAGCATCGGTATAGTCGCCAAGGTCAAAGACGGAAGCACCGGGTTGCGAGTTGTCGAAAGGCAGAGAAACTCCCTCGCCCGCGCCTTTGGCTTTGAGCGGATGGCTGGCGCCATTCTTGTAGGAGTAGATGCTCACACCTTGGAGCGAAGCGTCGTCCTTGACAAAGCAGAAGAGACGGTCGGCTTCGAGGATGGGGGCTGCGTCGCTGACGAGTTTGATTTCATTCCACGAGGGGCAGATGGTTGCCAGTTTGCTGTGTACGTTCATCAGATACCAAGTTCCTCCGTCTTCAAACGAACTGCCTTTGATTTTCGTGAACTCCATGGGGAAGTTCAGGGAGCAGTTGATTTTCACGGTCTGTCCTGCCGCGGTGACGAGGGCGGTGGAAGCAGCGTCGTCGCCAAAACTGTTGATGACGTAGTGCGTCGCAGCCACGGCTTCGGCGTCGGTCGTCAGTTCCGTGAACTGCGTAATTTCCTTGTCCACTGTCACCGTGCCGTCTCCATAATTATAAAGGAGCGTGCAAGTCACGGGGAGGCAGTCGTTGGCGCGGTCGGGACCTGCCACGCTGGCTTCGCCGCCGTCGGCATAGTAGAGCGCGGCGTCAAAGGGGGAGAGGGAGGCGGTGGCAGTCTCGGCGGAGTAGTTGAACGCATTGGTGGTCGCGTCATAGACATAGACCGGCGTGGCTTCCTCTGCAGCCGCGGTGGCGTTGCCGCCAAAGCCCGTGGTGGCGCTGGTGCCGACGCCCGCGGTGCGGAAGGTCACGCTCTTGCCCGTATAGACGGAGGGCAGGGAGAGCATGTTGGCTCCGGCGGCAAGTGCTTCGGCGCGAGTCCAGGCACCGTCAGCGTAGGTGTAGGCGATGAGGCTTCCGGCGGCAGCGTCGGTGGTCAGCCCGTCGATGAAGATGGCGCCGGGCGCAGCGGCGAAGTAGAGGGGATAGAGGCGGTCGTTGCTCAGCGAGCGGGTGTAGGAGAGCGGCTGACCGTTGAGATTCGTGGCGGTGGCGGTGGCGTCGTCGGTGGCGCAGAGTTCAATCATGTCCGTGGCGGGCACATCGGTCGCGTCGAGGCTGCTTCCGGCTGCCACGCTCCACAGGATGGGCTGCGCCCAGGCGGTGCGATAGGCGGCTTCCTTTCCGTCAGCCTGCACGTAGGTCTGAAACCCCTCGGCAAAGGCGTAGGGTTTTGCCGAGGCAGGTGTCGCGGCAGTGGCGACGATGCGGTCGAGCTGGGGCGCGGCGGTGAAAGCACCTCCGGCGATGGAGGTCACGGCGGCGGGCAGGTTGAAGCGGTGGGTGGTCAGTCCCTCGGGATAGGCGAGGAGCTGTGTGCCGTCGGCGGTGTAGAGCACATTGTCCACAGCCTTGTAGACAGCATTGCCGTCAGCCACGGTGAGGCTCTTTAGTGCCGTGCTGCCTTTGAGCGGCGCGGCGTTGAGGTCGGTGAGGGTGGCGGAGATGTTGACGCCGACGGGGATGGAGGAGGAGAAAGCGCTGATGTCGTTGAGGGTGACGCCGGAGTAGCTCTTCGTCTCGGTGTTGCCCTCGGCGTTGGTCAGCGTCACATTGACGGTTTTCGCCGCGCCGTCATAGTCGAGATCTACGGAAAAGGTGGAGCCCATGGTGAGCGTGCTGGTGTATTTGCCGCCTTCGCCGCAGTTCACCTTGACGACGAGGTTGCCGGCTGCGGCGAGATAGAGTTGAAAGCCGCCGGTGTAGTCAGGGTTCAGTGCGTCGGTCCCCGTGGCGAAGAGGCCGGAACCATATTCGTTGAAGGTGCTGCCGTTGTTTTCCACGTCGAGATGCACGTTCCATTTGCCACTACTCGCGAGCGTCTCCTCGGGAGTGAGGGCAGCATTTTCGGTCTTTGCTCCCGTCAGGCTCAGTGTTTCCTGTGCCTTGCCGATGGAGGTGAGGGTGGAGGGCAGATGGAGGGCGGTCAGGGTCGGCAGGTTCTGCAGCACGCCTTTCTTGATGGCGTTGAAGGTGCAGCCGTCAAAGGACTCGGGGATGTTCAGCGGGCCTTCGCCGGAGAGGGCGGTGATGACATAGCCCGTGGACCCGTCTTCGCTGACGGTGGCAGTCCATTTGTCGATTTGGACGGAGGGATAGCCGAAGCGGGCAGTGAACGTGCCGCTCTCAGCGGGATAGTAGTAGAAGCTGGCGTCGGTGGAAGCCACGCGGCCATACTGGTCTTCCCAATATTTGAAGACATAGTCTCCTTCGGGGAAGGCTTCCATGCAAATCTGCGTACCGACGGGCACGTCGATGTCCTCACCCGTCACACCGGTGATGTTGCGCACCGTTCCCTTCTTCTCGTCCTCGCTCTGGATGACGATGTGGGTGGCGTGGTTCGCTTTGTCAAGCACGTTGACGAGCACTTCGTAGCACATGCGGTTGAGTGTGTTCTTGGCAGGGAAGGCACCGGTCTCGCTGTCGTAGCCGCTCTTAAAAGCGCCGTCGAAGCGGAGTCGGAGGTGGGTGATGCCGGTCGGCATGTCGTAGGGGAGGAGCACGGTGACGGGGTCGTTGCAGATGCCGTTAGTGAAGACACTCTTGTTGCCGCGTGCGGTGACGAGTTCGCCTTCATCGTCGAAGTCGCCGTCGCCGTTGAGGTCGATGTAGGCGGAGAGGTTGCAATAGCCCATGTTGCCTGCGTCAGAGAGGTTCACCTTGAAGCAGCTTCCCTTTGCCACCTGCACGAGGGTCGGGGCGGTGTTGAAGAGGGTGGTGGGCACTTCCGACGCGGTGTAAATCTCGGTCGTGTTGTCGTCCTGGGTGTAGGAAATGGAAGTGACGTATTGGTTGTTGCGGATGTCGTTGGCGTCACCCCAGTCCTCGGCGGGTACGCCCCAGATGCTCTGCACGAAGTGGGCGGTGAGGGTGGCGGCGTCCTTGCCGTAGTAGTGGTAGGGGTTGTCGGTGCTTTCGCTCGTCGTGCCGTTGATGTCGACACCCCATTTCAGGAAGTCGTAGCCCGAGTTGGCGGTGGCGCGGAGGGTGAGGTAGTCGGTGGTGGTCACGCTCGTGCCTTCGTTGTCGTCGATGCTGACCGTTCCCATGTCCTCGCAGCCTGCTGCCACGCTGACGCTGACGGTGCGGGCTTCGGTGACGTTGTCAGCCAGTGCGAGCTGATAGTTCAAGACGGTCTGGTCGTCCAGCACGAGACACGCCTTGACCAGGCCGGCAGCAGCGTCGGCGGGAATGGCGGCAGTGGCGGAGGTGAAGGTCTCGCCCTCGCCGTAGGCACCGTCGTTGTTGAGGTCGATGCTCAGCGAAGAGAGGGTGGCGCCGTCGGGTAGGGGAGCGGTGTAGGTTTCGCCGCGATAAGCCTGCGTGGCGTAAGCCTCATTCTTCAGCGTCTGCTCCACGTGGCGTCGCACATAGCTCTTGTTACCCTTCGTGTCGGTGAGCGGCCAGAAGTAGGCGTTGAACTGCTCCTGCGCAATGGTCTTGGTGTCGCCTTCGGGAGCGGCGGTGTAGGTGTAGGCGTTCTCGGTGTCCTGCTGCCAGGTTTTGCCCCATTCATACCAGGAGGAAGGCAGGGCAGTGCCGTTGAGCAGGTTGTCGAAGAAGAGTTGCCAGCGAGCCAGATAGTAGTCCTTCAACATGCCGCCCCACTCGCGGTTGGAGTAGTCGAAGAGCGACCAGTTGTCCTTCGTGTCCCAACTCGTGATTTGCAGACGGAGGTTGTCGTGCTCCAGCCAGTCGGCGTCGGTGCTGGTGGCACCGTTCGCCACGGCTGCAGTCTCGGAGGCGATGGCGCGTGCCATCTCGCCCCAGTTGCCGTAGCGATAGCTCTGGTGGGTGTTGAGCAGTTTGTCGATGCCCTCGATGAGGTTGAGGTAGTGCTGCGAGCGCGGTGCGAAGTCAGCGTTGTCCTTTCCGCCCTTGTTCCAGTCGCTGTTGAGTTGCTGGAGCAGGGTCATGGCGTAGTCGGTGAGTGCCTGACGGGTCACGTCGAGCAGGTCGTAGTTGTAGTTGTTGCCGGAGAGGGTCTCCACCTGGCTGAGCAGGTCCTCGGCGGCTTCGATGACATAGTCCGTGTTGTGGCTGATGACTGCCGAACTCCATGCCGACACTTTGGTGGCAGTGAGACTGGGCTGGGCGCAGACGATGGGTTCGGACGTGCCCTGCTGTCCCGTGGTGCAGTTATAGACGGAGTTGTAGAGTTTCTCGTAGGCGTTTTGAGCCTTGGCGTTTGTCTGTCCGTAGCGCGAGGTGGTGTATTCCTTCACCCAGTCCAGTTTGTTGGAGGGTTGCTCCATCCAAGGCAGTTCGTAGAGCATGTCGTAGAGCATGGGGTTGGTCTCAATGCCTTCGGGGGTGGCGCCGACGCCCTTGCACTGGTCGGGCTTTGCGGAGAGCGAGGCGTAGTAGTTGTTCATCGTCTTGTCGAAGCGACCGTGGAGACCGATGCGTCCGCCAAAGTTGTGGAGCATGCAGTAGATGAAGTGGTGGTTGCCGAAACTGCCGTTCTTGCCGCGCGGGTCGTTCTCGCCGAAGAGGTCGAGCACCATGAGTTTGCCTACGTCCACGTTGTTGAGCAGGGTGCTGCTGGGGTTACTGCCCCAAGCCTGCACCACCCACACTGCGTCATCGCTGACATTGGTGGAGAGGGTGTTGGAGAGTGCTTGGATGAAGCCGGGCTGGTCGGCGTAGGAGAGGGGGGTTGTCTTTTCGGTGAGATAGGTGCCGCCTTCGTGGTTCACGTCCATGGAGTAGTACTTGGAAGTGCCCATCACAGCCTTCAGATACTCATAGTATTTCTTGGACACCTCGTCCCACTTGTCGCTCTTGTGGCCGATGAGACCGGGGGCAGTGATGCCCTGCCACGTGCCTGTGTTGTTCACCTCGGTGGCGCCGGACTTGGTGCCGAAGTCGTTGGGCACGGCGCCGGAGAAGGCGGGCAACACGGGCGTCATGCCGAAGCTGCGCATGCGTTCGAGCATCGTCTTGCAGAGGGCGCGGGAGCGTTCATACCACCACTCGGGGTTGGGACCGCCGTGGCCTTCCAAGTTAATCATGCCCCACCAAGCCTGGAAGGCGGGACCTGCCACGTGCTCGCTCATTTCGGCGGCGGTGTAGCCATATTCCTTGGTGTAGAGGTCATACCACACAGCGTCGAGGCCGACGAGCATGAGCGGCATGTTGATGCCGTGGAGCGCCATCCAGTCAATCTCTTGCAGCCAGCGCTCGGTGGTCCACATGGCGCAGGAGTAGGAGTAGGTACAGTAGTTGAGATAGTAGCGCAGGTCTGCCGTGCAGGTGTGGGTTTCCTCGCCGGAGGGCACGGGGAACGCCACAGCCGAGAGGTCGGCGGTCAGCTGGTTCCAAGTCAGATTGACGTGGGCGTGGTGGTTGAGATACCAGTTGATTCCCGTCGTCACGGCAAGGATGCAGTTACCTTTGATGCAGGGTTTGCCGTCCTGCGAGGTGATGACGAAGATGTCTTTGCCGTCGGTGCTGAGGGCGTCGTCCACGATGGTGACGATGCGGTCAGCCGTGCCGGCGCCGCCGATGCGGTCGAGCATGTCTGTGACCACGGTGGGGTTCGTCTCCGACGCAGCGAAGGCAGGACTCCATGCCGCGCAGAGCAGTGCGAGCACGGTCAGAATGTTGAGGATTCTTTTCATGTGTATGTTTAGTATTAGATTATGAATTAGCAAGGCAGTGAAGTCTTCCCGCGTTAGGACGAGAACGCGTTAATATATTATGGGACGAGACGCGTGATATATATAAAGGTATATACGCGTTAATATATTAATTGGTGGCAAATATAAACATATTTTTTGGCTGCACCACATTTCTTCTGATTTATTGCGGGTTTCAGTGTGGCTGCTCCGCGTTTCAAGTGAAAAGACCACGGACAGGAACGGAGTCGTCAGGAACGGAGGCTTTGTTGTGACCACGGATAGGAACGGATAAGCCCTTTTTGTCCGGATGGTGAGGGCAGACAGTCAGCACTCACCATGCGGATGATAACAAACACCAAACTTTTACCGGACAGCAATATAAGGCGATAAACATGAAACAAACCCGCACTATTCCTCGTGAAACCCTTAATTTTGCCGCATCAATCAAATCTTCACGTTCATGTTCCGTATTTCTCTCTTCCGTCTGACCGTCCTCGCTTGCGTGCTGCTCGCCGCCTTGTCGTCCTTCTCTCAGCCCACCGCAGCGGACAGTCTGTTCGCTCGCTTCAAAGCCGCTTCGGGTTTCGACCGCCGCTATCCCCGCGAGGCAGTCTATGTCCATTTCGACAACACCTCCTACGTCGAGAACGACACCGTGCACTATAAAGCCTACGTCGTGCGAGCCTCCTCCCTGCGGCCGACCACGCTGAGCCGCGTCCTCTACGTCGAACTCCTCAACGCCGACGGGCAGTTGGTCGAACGGCAGGTGCTGCCCGTCGATTCGTTGGGACAGGCGGACGGGGCGTTCTCGCTCACGTTCCCCGTCAGAAGCGGATACTACGAGGTTCGAGCCTACACTCGCGCCATGACGAACTGGGGAGCCGCGGCGTGCTTCTCGCGGGTGCTGCCCGTCTTTGCCGCTCGGAATCCAATGAAGACGAACGGGGTGGATGCGCGGCAGGGCGTGGAGAACCTTTCCATTCCGCAACCGACGCCCCACGACAAGGTCACCTTTGCCAAACCGCGCCCCTATCTCCTGAGCGACAAGAAGCAGTTCCGCCTCAGGTTCTATCCCGAGGGCGGGGCGAGAGTCCGCGACGCCGAGCAGCAAGTGGCGTTTGAACTGACCGACGGACGAGGCAGAGGCTGTGACGAAACCATCAGAATCTTCGATGAAAACGGGGATGTTATCGCCGAGGTGCAGCCCGAGAGTCAGGGACGCGGCAGTTTCCTGCTGCCCTCCGGAGCGGGGAAGGCTTACGCCCTCGTCGGGACGGAAGAGGACAAAACACAGAAGCGCTTCCCCCTGCCCAAAGCCACGGAGGACTATGCGCTGCGCGTCATTCCCGAAGCCGACGGCATTGAAATCACGGTCAGTGCGGCGCCCGAAGCGGCGCAGCGGGCGGAGCTGTTGGGACTGGCGATTCTCCACCGTGAGCGAGTGACCTATTTCGACACCGTCACCGTCGGCACGGAGCCCGTCTGCTTCTTCCTGGAAAAGAAAAACCTTCGCGGCGGCGTCAATCGTCTTGTGCTCTTCGACGCCAAAGGGCGGAGCCACGCCTCACGTCTCTTCTGGAGTGCACCGACAGCGGCGGAGGAGCGTACGCTGAATGTGGAGGTGAAACAGAACGAGGCGGTCTATGACGCCTTCCAACCCGCCGTCCTCACCTTCGACGTGACCGACGCGGCGGGCAATCCGGTGGAGACGACGTTCTCCGTGGCGGTGCGCGAGAAAGATGCCAACATCACCGCCTCCCACGACGGAGGACTCTGTGCCGACCTCCTGCTCTCCTCGGAGTTGAAGGGATATATTCACCGTCCCGACCTATACTTTGAAAAAGACGACGCGGCGCATCGGCGCATGCTGGACCTCTTGCTGATGGTGCAGGGCTGGAGTGCCAACACGTTCGACGTGATGTGTGAGGCGGACACGTTCCGTCTGCTTCAGCCCATCGAGGAGAAACTGATTCTGCGCGGCACGGTCTATAAGGACAACGACCGCTTCGAGCCGCGCCCGGGCTTCTCGCTCTCCATGAAGGCGTATTCCCAAAACGGTGCCGCCATCGAGGGCGAAGCCGTGACGGACGACAAGGGAGAGTTTGCCTTTGAGAGCCAGGTGAACTATTGGGGCGACTATCTGGCGCAGTTCACCATGCGCAACGAGGACGGAAAGAAACGTTGGAGCCGCCTCGCACTGGACCGCTGGTTCGCACCGCAGCCGGAGCCGTTCCGCGGACCGGAACTGGACTTCGACCTCACGATTGACCACGACAGCACGCTCATCGCCCGGGAACTGCTCGCCACGCCGACCTTCGAGTGGAAGGACACGATTCCGATGCGACGCATCACGGATTTGAAGGGCGCAGAGGTGAAGGTGAAACGAAAATATTACGGTTTCACGGGGAATCGCTACACCTACGACGGGGGCGAGAAGACGGGGATGAGGCGCGCCACGCACTACTATAATCTCCGCCAAGAGACAGACAGATATAAGGATATGGGCTACCAGCCGGGCGAACTCTTCTCCTTCCTCTCAAAACTGGAGCAGGATGCGGCGGTGGACTACTACATGCTGAACGAAAACGGCTACGAAACCGGTAACCTCTCCGCAGAGTTTAATCTTCGCGGCAGGGAAATGGAGATATTCATTAATAATACGGCATACGATTCTCTCTTATCTCGCTTCCCGGAACTCTACACTGACCTGCAGGCGGAGGAGTTCGTCTCTTGCTATGTCGTGGAGGAGGGTCTGGCGGAGGATGCCGTCACGGGGAAGCAGGTGAATCGCAGCAAGGCGCGCTACAGGATGTATCTCTACCAAGACCCCGAGGCGTTCCGCGTGAGGAGTCAGCGCGGCGTGGAGCGCCGCATGATTCAGGGCTTCACGGAACCGATGAAATGCTACGAGCCGGACTATCGCGCTTTTGACGCGCCGAACGAGAAGGACTTCCGCCGCACGCTGAAGTGGGCGCCGTCCGTGAAATCCGACGCGAAGGGCAAAGCCTCCCTCGTCTTCTACACCAACGCGCGCCCCGGGCAGCGCCTCGACATCAGCGTGCGCGGCGTGACCGCCGACGGCAGACTGTTGGATGTGCAGTGAGTTTTTTTTGGGGGGGTAACATTGGTTGCCGACGGAATCAACGGAACATGTTTTTTTGAAGGGTCAAAGAGGTCAAGAGGGGTGTTGGTTCTAACCTGCATTAGTGTTTACTTTCTTATCCCATTCCGTTGATTTGTTCATTCAACTTTCGTATTTTTTCTATCAACTGACTGAATGGAAGTGAATCCCCGTAAATCATGGTTTCCTGCATCACCTCATAGTCCTTCTTCCATTCCTCCACAATGTTTTCCGGCGGCACTATCCGCAAGGTGGCAGGCTGCAAGGTGTCATAGTCGAACCCTCGCAAGCCGATGAATGTGCGGCGATGGTCGATGACCGACTGATAGAGTGCTTTGTCCTGCAAGGCTTCCTCTGCAATCGGTGTATCCATCATCTGGCCGATGTCGTAGAGGTGTCTCGACATACGTTCGGTACGAATGTTCTCCTTCGGCTTGGCAAATTCCT
>JBJEAG010000179.1:0-2341 GCA_051868855.1 Alloprevotella sp.
TTTTAAGCATGATATAAATCAGTAAATTAGGTGGTTTTTAATTCCGCCAACGGGTCGTTATTAATTTCCGTGAACATGGATTTTTGGCGCACTTTTACTTCCACTGCTCTGAATCGACGGATGTTTTCGACAATGGAAGCATCTATGCTCTGCTTACGTGGTTCGGTTTTCTCACGAAAAGCAAACAAGGCAATCTTTTCCTTTTTCTGAGCTATTTCTGCTGCAATTTCCGGAACTGCCGAGAGTGTTTCGATGGAATTTGAAAGTTGCTTCCTCGCCACATTCCGTTTGCCTGTCTTCTCCGTTCCATCTTTTTTCGTGAAATCGTCCACATATCTAGAACTACTGCATGTCATCTCACAAAAGACGATTTTGCTTTCGCTGAACAGCAGAAGGTCACATTTTTCTCCCGAAGGCATTTTTTTCAAATGAGAAAAGTGACTCAAGAACTCTTCCAAATTCACAATTCCCACCTCTCTTTCGGAGTAACATTTCAGAACCACTTTGTCGCAGCCCGCTTCATGTTCCGGCGTTCGGACTTTGCAATCGGCACACGCTTTTGAATCGGATAAAAGGAACGTGCCTTTCAGGATTTCTGAAATGGCAATGACTCGCTTAGTCGAATCAAAGTGTTTCCCCAAATATGTTTCCAACAACTGCTTCATTTCGCCAGTTCCTCAAACTCATCCAAAATGTCTTCCATGGCTGCATTCAACACCGAAACATCCACTCCCCATTTTGTTCTGGAATCATCGTGCATCATCAAATCAGTCAATTCTCCATTAGCGATGAGGAAGACGTTCAGTTCTTCCGGGCGAAGGAAAGATGCAGACTTTTCAGAACGGCGAAGAAGTACGTTCAGGAAGTTGACGATGTAAGGACTGTGAGTGGTAAGGGTCAGTCTGTGCTGTTTACCATGATTGATGATGGACGCCAAATGCTCCATCAATTTGTTTTGTTCCGAAGGATATAAGTTTTGTTCCGGTTCTTCAATCACAAACTGGGTGTGAGAATATACTTTTCCTTGAAGAAATCCCAGCAATCTGCGTTTCAGCACCGTTTCATTGTTTGCCAGTTTTGATTCGTCAGCAAGACTTTGGAGAAGTTTGTTCAAAGCGTCCTGCTCCTCAACGGAAAAGGGACGTTCTTTCTCATAGATTCCCTTGGTCATATAGTCCGCCACAATCAGCAGAGGAATGACGGACTGCAAGCCACTTGAAGCATTCCGAAGCTTGATGGAATGACCATCCTCAAGTTGCACTCTGTCCTCGTCATCATCGCAGTAATACTTCATTCCCAAATCGATGAGATTCAAAGCATTTTCTTTTTTGAAAGAACGTTTCGCCTCAAACCAATCCATGACGAAACTTTGAAGGCTGTCTTTGGATTCATCGTATTTCTGCAAATTGGGCACCACAGAAACAAAGTTTCTTTCTGCAGGAATATAGAGCACTTTGGGATTCATCAACTTTTCTGACCGCAAAAAGAAATATTCCTTCTCCGTCAAGTGCGATAGTTCATAGTGACCTTCTTCGAATTCCATGGGGATGCTCTCCGACTCCAGCCAATTATAGGCGAAAGCAATGTTGTCTCCCTGATAAAAAATCTTTGACTCCGCTGAGAAATATCCCTCCATGCGGTGATAGGATGTCATCTTATCTATCACACTGTGCGCAAAAAGCTCCGACTCCTCAAGCTCATGCTTATTTTTTTCCAGCCATGAGCAAAAGGAGATTATCTTGGCGACTGTGCTTTTACCGCTACTCTGAGGACCAATGAAAACATTCACCTTTTTCAATTTGATGTCTGCTTTGATTACCGGTCCCACATGATAGATAATCAATCTTTGCATAAAATGATTCCTAAGGTTTTATCAATACTTTCAAAAGCAAAAGTGAGAAAAAAACTGCACGCACCAAAAAAAATGCAAGATTATTAGCGTTTGCACATTAACGCTGTCCGATGTTTTTTTCATACGAACTTTCTCAACTTGTCGTGCTTTGAAAGAATTATGCAGCCGCGCTATACGCTTTTCAAGGGGTACATACATTTCCGCCAAACCCTACATTGCAGTGTCACTTCCCTTTTAAATAGGGGGTTCTGCTGTGTAGGATCGCACATTCAAATTATACACGGAACCATGCACTGACCCATTCCTCACCCCTGCTGAAGGAGGGACTTCATCTTCTTTCAATCTCTCGCTTTTGCAAGAAATGCTCGATCGCGGATGGCGTGGCGTCGTTCTTTTCTTGGGAGTTGTCGTTCCTTTCCGCCGACTTGTCATTCCTGTCCGCTATTCCCGTTGGTGTGCACCGTTACGGCGCACACGTGTGCATCGTTA
>JBJEAG010000180.1:0-1707 GCA_051868855.1 Alloprevotella sp.
AAAATACGAATGTTCTCTCATATTCAGCGAATTCTGCATGAAAATAATTTCTGAATAATTCATGTTCTAAAGAAGACTAAGAGACAAAAAGACAAAAAGACTAAGAGACATTTTGCATCAAGCGCAAGGGGTGGATTTCTGTTTTTGTTTCTTTTGACTGACACAAGATTTCCCCAGTGACCCAAACAATATCCGCCTAATTCGTTCAATTCGCATTCAAAAAACAGTCGTTTCATTCGCATAAACCGCCACACGCTGCCCGCTTGGCGTAATTATTCCTAAAAAATGGTACACTCAGAGCGCTTTTTTAGTTTTTCTTCTTGATTTGAACTACTTTTGCCGCGCGAAACCAACCGCACCATTTTGAAAATAGTGAAACGCTGTCTTCTCATCCTCTCGCTGACGATGCTTTGGCTGACACCGGTCAAGGCTTCTGACGTCGTGACCGTTGCCGCCGATAGCATCATCGCGAGCACTGTCGCCAAAGATGGCAGTACGACAAAAAGCAGCGCCGACAGCCTTGCCGCCGACAGCGCGGCAGGTGCAACGAAACGTAAACCCTTCTATGAAAAGGGACTGCTGGGAAAGGCGGTGAACTATCTTCGCAACTCCAACAAAACCGCTGAGAACAGTAAACGTGACTTCGGTTTCATCCCGGGACCGCACTATTCCTCCACCACGGGACTCGGGCTCGGTCTGCTCGGCACGCTGACCTATTCGCCCTGCGCCAAGGACAGCCTCACACCGCGCTCCAACGCCAGCATCTACTCCGACATGACCACGGGAGGCTTCTTCCTCATCGGACTCAAAGGCACACACTTCACCAAGCGCGGAAAGACCCGCACGGACTATAAAATCAACACCTCAACCTTCAAAAACAGTTTCTGGGGAATTGGCTACGAAGCGGGGAAACGCGATGCGAACGAGACGGAGTTCCGACGCAACAAGTTCAACGCACTCCTGCGTTTCCAATGGCAACCGCTGAAACATGTCTATGTCGGTCCCATCGTGCAATATCGCTGGATTCAGGCGACGGAGGCAGAAGAGAAGTTCTACGAACTGAACGGCGGACAGCCCCACATCGTGAGAGCGGTGACGTTCGGACTTTCCATGACCTACGACTCACGCGACTTCATGCTCAACGCCACAAAGGGCAGTTTCCTGCAAATCGACCAGTCGTTCACGCCAAGGGGACTCACAGATAAGGGCTACGGATTCTCGAGCACAGAGTTCACGTTTTCGACCTATAAGAAGATATGGAAAGGCGGTGTCCTTGCCTACGACCTCCACAGCATGTTCAACTACGGCCACACGCCGTGGGCACTGCTCAGCGAGGTGGGCGGAAACGACAGAATGCGCGGCTACTATGAGGGACGCTACCGCGACCAGCACCTCGTGGAGACGCAACTGGAACTCCGTCAGCACATCAAGGGTCGCAACGGTGCCGTGGTATGGGTCGGACTCGCCGAACCTTTCCGCAGTTGGAACGAGTTCCAATGGAGCCACTTCCTGCCCAACGCCGGCGTGGGCTACCGTTGGGAGTTCAAACCGCGCATCAACATCCGCCTCGACCTCGGCTTCACCAAAGGCGGTGGCACGGGCTTCATCTTCAACCTGAACGAGGCGTTCTAAAAGTCGCTGCACTCCAGGCAAAGAGTCAAAAAGTCAAAGAGTCAAAAAGTCAAAGAGTCAAAGAGTCAAAGAGTC
>JBJEAG010000180.1:1807-10914 GCA_051868855.1 Alloprevotella sp.
TAAGAGTCTAAGAGTCTAAGAGTCTAAGAGTCTAAGAGTCTAAGAGTCTAAGAGTCTAAGAGTTAAAGAGTCTAAAAGTCGCTTCGCTCCGGTCAAAGAGTCAAAAAGTCAAAGAGACTAAGAGTCGAAGAGTTAAAATCGGCGCGGAAACGCTCTCCATTAATGTTCACGAATTGATTCATTAAAAATCCATTAATCTCTTTTAATGAGACAATTAATGAGCATTAATGGAGAGAGAAAAAGAAGAATTGACAATAAAAACAGACAGACATAATTAAAAGCAATGAGAACATTTCATTTTCTGATGACCTGCTGCCTCGCAGCAAGTGTTTTCCAAACCGCGGAGGCACTGCC
The DNA here is from genome assembly GCA_051868855.1 of Alloprevotella sp. Taxonomy (GTDB): domain Bacteria; phylum Bacteroidota; class Bacteroidia; order Bacteroidales; family Bacteroidaceae; genus Alloprevotella. The sequence continues at coordinate 2,162 of JBJEAG010000180.1, forward strand.
CTATCGCGCTGAGTTCATGGACCAAACCGAAGCCGCCACCGGTACGGTGAAATACCTCAGTCGAGGCAACTTCGACACCTGGAGCACCCGCAACATTGAAGAAAGCGGCATCATCGGCGGCAACACCGTGACGCTCTACGACATCGGCGGCATCTGGGGCACCTCCAACGTGTGGGCAAAGGTCAAAGGAGTGGTCAAAACCAACGTCAGCGTCTATAAAGACACGCACCCGGGCCACGGCAACTGTGCAAAACTCTACACCCACCTCGTGGAGTGCAAGGTGCTCGGACTCATCAACATCAAAGTGCTTGCCGCCGGCTCGGTCTATATCGGCAAGACCATCGAACCCATCCGCGACACGAAGAACCCGATGAGCAAACTCAATGCGGGCATGGAGTTCACGGGACGCCCGAAAGCACTCGTCTTCGACTACAAGGTGCAACTCGCCTCAAGCCCCAACCGCATTCGCCAAAACGGCATCGGCGGTCCCTCCACAGTGAATGGAAAGGACATGGCGGACTGCATCCTCTATCTCCAGAAACGCTGGGAGGATGCCAACGGTAACATCTACGCCAAACGCGTCGGTACCCTCGTCCACCGTTTTACTTCCAACAGCGATTGGAAGAACAACGCCAAATTCACCATCCGCTATGGCGACATCAGAAGCCAGAAGTTCTACAATGCCGCCTGGGCTCTGACCTCGGGCGACAACACGAAATATGCCAAGAACTCCAAGGGCGAAATGAAACCCATCAAGGAAGTGGGCTGGGCTTCAGCCAACGAGACTCCGACCCACCTCGTCCTTCAGTTCGACTCCAGCCACGGCGGTGCCTACGTGGGCAGCGTCGGTAACACGCTCTGGGTGGACAACGTGAGGTTGGCTTATTAAGGGAGGTCTAAAAGGTCAAAAGGGTCAAAAGTCTAAAAGACTAAAAGACTAAAAGACTAAAAGACTAAAAGTTTGACCCTTTCGACTTCTTTAGAACACGAATTATCAGAAATTGTTCACGAATTATTTCATGAATTCATTTTTGAACACGGATAAAACGGATTCCGCGACGACTCTTAGACTCTTAGACTTTTAGACCGGAGCGCAGCGACCTCCGACTCTTCGTCTCTTTGTCTCTTTGACTCTTTGACTCTTTGTCTCTTAGACCGGAGCGAAGCGACCTCCTCCCTTTTGCCAACCCCACTTTCCGAAAATGCACAATAAGCACGCAATGAGTGGAAAGGAAGCATAAAAAATCATAACTCACTGAAACTATAGAGAAGAAACTTTCACGCTCTTCTCGGTTTTTGACGTAACTTTGCCGCGATTTACGGGATAATTGTCCCTTTTTCTGGACACCATATTAATATATAAAGAAATTACACATAAATTTAAACATAGAACGCATGAAGAAAATTGCTTTATGTCTGCTCTCCGCCATGCTGCTGACAAGCTGCGGAAACGAATCGAGCAAAATGTCTGAAGGCAACAACGAATTTGCCGTGGTGACACTGCAAGGCGCAACTGCCGATCTCCAAACCTCCTATCCCGCCACCATCAAGGGTATGCAGGACATTGAAATCCGCCCGAAGGTGTCCGGTTATCTGACCAAACTCCTCGTCGATGAGGGTGCCACCGTCAGAAAGGGACAGCCCCTCTTCCTCATTGACTCTGAACAGTATCAGGCTGCCGTGAAGAACGCGGAAGCCCAGATTCGCGTCATCAAAGCGAACATCGCTTCTCAGGAACTCACCGTGCAGAACAAGCGCACACTGTTTGAACAGAAAATCATCTCCAATTATGACATGCAGATGGCTGAACACACACTGGAAAGCCTGAAGGCACAACTCGCCTCCGCCGAAGCCGGACTGATGAGTGCCCGCGACAACCTGCGCTGGTGCACCGTGACGAGTCCCTCGAACGGCGTGGTGGGCAACATCCCCTACCGTGTGGGTAGCCTCGTGAGCGCCTCCAACGCCGAGCCCCTCACCACGGTCTCCAACATCGACCAGATGTATGTCTATTTCTCCATGACTGAGAAGCAGTTGCTCTCCCTGACCCGCACGCAAGGCGGTGTCAGCTCCGCCCTCGGCAACATGCCCGCCGTCACGCTGAAACTCGCTGACGGAAGCGAATTCAGCAAGAGCGGTGTCGTCAGCACCGTCAGCGGTGTGATTGACCAGAACACGGGTGCCGTGCAGATGAGAGCCACCTTCGACAACGCCGGACACGTGCTCCGCTCCGGCGGCACGGGCTCCATCCTCATCCCGACCCACGCTGAAAACGCCATCATCATTCCTCAGAAAGCAACCTACGAGATTCAGAACAAGAAGTTCGTCTATGTCCTCGGCGCCGGAAACAAGGTGCAGAGCCGCGAGATTGAAGTGCTCGTGCAGAACGACGGACAGAACTACGTGGTCACCGCCGGTCTGAAAGCAGGCGAGAAGATTGTCGTGGACGGTGTGAACAGACTGAAGAACGACATGGTCATCACCCCCATCACCCCGCAGCAAGCCGCCGCTGCCGAACAGAAAGCCAAGCAGGCACTGAAAGACGGCAAAATGCCCGGACAGGACTAAACCGGACTGACACTGTTTTAATTACAGCACACTGTTTTACATAACAGCTCTTAAATACAGAACACTTCTCTTTCAAATCGGAAAACTTCCATGCAATTAGATAGATTCATCAACCGCCCGGTGCTCTCCACGGTGATTTCCATTGTCATCGTGATTCTCGGTGTACTCGGTCTTGTCTCGCTGCCGATTACCCAGTATCCTGACATCGCCCCGCCCACCGTTCAGGTCAGCACCACCTACACCGGCGCCAACGCCCAGACCGTGTTGAACTCGGTCATCGCACCGTTGGAAGAACAAATCAACGGTGTGGAAAACATGGACTACATGTCTTCCACCGCCACCAACACCGGTGCCGCCACCATCAACATCACCTTCAAGCAGGGCACCGACCCCGACATGGCAGCCGTCAACGTGCAGAACCGCGTGGCAAAGGCTCAGGGTCTGCTCCCCTCCGAAGTGACTCAGGTCGGCGTCATCACGCAGAAGCGACAGAGCTCCATGCTCGTCATCTTCTCCATCGTGGACGAAGCGGACAAATACACGCCCGACTTCATCGAGAACTATGCCAAGATTAACATCATCCCGCAAGTGCAGCGTGTGAAGGGTGTCGGCGACGCCATGGTCATGGGTGCTGACTACTCCATGCGAATCTGGCTCAAGCCGGAGAAAATGGCGGAATACCACCTCATGCCCTCCGACATCACGGCTGTCTTGGCGGAACAAAACATCGAAGCCGCACCGGGCAGCATCGGTGAACGTGAAAACCAGACGTTCCAATACACCCTCCGCTACAAAGGTCGTCTGACCGAAGCCTCCCAGTTTGAGGACATGGTCATCCGCTCCAACCCCGACGGCACCGTCATCCGCGTCAAGGACGTGGCAAGAGTGGAACTCGGTCGAAGCACCTACTCCTTCTCCGGTCGTGTGAACGGTCACCGCTCCGTGTCTTGTATCATCATGCAGATTGCCGGCTCCAACGCCACGCAGATTGTCAACGACATCATCTCGCTCCTCGACGACTGCGAGAAAGACCTGCCCGACGGCATGACCATCCGCGTCGCTCAGAACGTCAACGACTTCCTCTTCGCCTCCATTCACGAGGTAATCAAGACCCTCATCGAGGCATTCATCCTCGTTTTCATCGTGGTCTTCATCTTCTTGCAGGACTTCCGAAGCACCATCATCCCCGCCATCGCGATTCCCGTGGCGTTGATTGGTACGTTCTTCATGCTCTACATGATTGGTTTCTCGCTCAACCTCCTCACCCTCTCCGCAATGGTGCTTGCGATTGCGATTGTGGTCGATGACGCCATTGTGGTCGTCGAGGGCGTTCACGCGAAACTCGACCAGGGCTACACCTCTTCCAAGAAGGCATCCATCGATGCCATGCGCGAGTTGGGCGGAGCCATTGTCTCCATCACCCTCGTCATGATGGCGGTGTTCATCCCTGTGAGCTTCATGTCGGGAACTTCCGGTACGTTCTATCGTCAGTTCGGTCTGACCATGGCAATCTCCATCGGTTTCTCCGCTGTCAACGCCCTCACCCTCTCCCCCGCCCTCTGTGCGATTCTGTTGAAACCGCACAAGAAAGAGGACGAGAAGGAGGCTTCGCTGAAGGAGCGCATGGGTGTTGCCTACAAGGCTGCGGGACAGACCTTCTTCAACCGCTATGCCGAAGCCATCGGCCGCATCCTTCACCCCGGCGTGACCTTGGTATTCATTGTGATTGCCATTCTCGGCATGATTTTCGGAGCATTCAACTTTGAGAGTCATCCCATCATCACCATCCTCTTCGCCATCATTGCCATCCTCGGCGTGATTGGTCTCTCCACCCGCAAGTTCATGGATGCCTTCAACAACAGCTATGAGCGCATCCTGCAACGCTACAAAAAGCGCGTCTTGACCTTCATCCAGCGCCCCGTGCTCTCCATGGGCATCGTCGCCGCCTCCATCGCGCTCCTCATCTGGTTGATGAACATCACTCCGACCGCCATGGTGCCGAACGAAGACACAGGAACCATCATGGGTACGGTCACCATGCCTGCCGGTACGTCGCAAGACCGCACGGAGGCTTATCTCCAGCGCATCGACAGCCTTGTGCGCTCCGTCCCCGCCGTGGAACAGAGCACCATCATCTCGGGCTACAGTTTCTTGGGCGGTCAGGGTCCCTCCTACGGTTCCTTCATCGTGAAACTCAAAGACTGGGAAGAACGTTCCATGATGGAAAGCTCCACCCTCGTCTTCGCCAACCTCTACCTCCGCTCCCGCGACGTCTTCAAGGACGCTCAGGTGCTCTTCTTCCAGCCGCCTATGATTGCGGGCTACGGCGTCTCCAACGGTTTCGCCCTCAACCTGCAGGACCGCACCGGTGGTGACCTCAACAAGTTCTATGAAGTGGCACAGAGTTTCATCGCCGACCTCGAAAAGCGCCCCGAAATTGAGTCCGCACAGACCAGTTTCAGCCCGAACTTCCCGGAATACATGATTGACATCGACGCTGCGAAGTGTAAGCGCGCCGGACTCTCGCCCCGCGACATTTTGAGCACACTGCAAGGCTACTACGGCGGTCTCTACGCCTCCAACTTCAACAGCTACGGTAAGATCTACCGTGTCATGGTGCAGGCTGAGCGCAACGACCGTGCCAACTATGAGAGTCTCTATAAGATTAAGGTGCGCAACGGCAATGAAATGGCTCCCATCACGGAGTTCATGACCATCACCCCGCACTACGGTCCGGACAACATCAACCGCTTCAACATGTACACCTCCATGGCGGTGAACGGTAACCCCGCCAGCGGCTACACCTCCGGTCAGGCCATCAAAGCCATCGAAGAAGTGGCTGCCGCAAGCCTCCCGCAGGGCTACTCCTACGAGTTCTCCGGACAGACCCGCGAGGAACAGGAAAACTCCGGCAGCACCACTGCCATCGTCTTCTTGCTCTGCTTCGTCTTCATCTACCTCCTGCTCTCTGCACAGTATGAAAGCTACCTCCTGCCCTTCGCCGTGCTCCTCTCCGTTCCCTTCGGTCTTGCCGGCTCCTTCATCTTCATCCAGGGCATGGGCAGTCTCAGTCTGATTCCCGGCGCCGCAGGTCAGTTCTTCAACATGATTTTCGGCAGTGCGTCGAACAACATCTACGTGCAGATTGCACTCATCATGTTGATGGGTCTTCTCGCAAAGAACGCCATCTTGATTGTGGAATTTGCGCTCGACCGCCGCAAGATGGGCATGAGCATCTCCTGGGCTGCCGTGCTCGGTGCCGGTGCCCGTCTCCGCCCGATTCTCATGACCTCTCTCGCCATGATTATTGGTTTGCTCCCGATGATGTTTGCCTTCGGCGTAGGTGCCAATGGTAACCGCTCCCTCGGAACCACAGCCATCGGCGGCATGCTCATCGGCATGATTTTCCAGATTTTCATCGTTCCCGTCCTCTTCGTGATTTTCCAATATCTCCAAGAGAAGGTGACCCCGATGACCTGGCACGACATCGAATCGAACGAAGCTGCTTCCGACATCGAACAGTACACTAAATAATACCATGAAAAGCCCGCGCCGGAGGCAACATCTCCCAAGGCAAGGCACCTCCGGCGCACCCACGGGGCTTTCATGGGGATTATTTCCCGATACTTAGAACATCTTTCAATAACGAAACCAATGAAAAAATTTCTTTTCATCATATCTGTCTGCGCCGTCGGGCTCTCTGCCTGCAAGCAATACAGCAACTATGAGCGACCGGACGCACTGACCAAAGGCATCGACAGCCTCTACCGCGACTCCACGCGACAGTATCAGGTTGTCAAAGCCGACACCGCCAACTTCGGCAACACGCCCTGGAAGAAGGTCTTCACCGACGCTAAACTCCAAGCCCTCATCCAAAAAGCGCTCGACAACAACATCGACCTCCAAAGCGCAGAACTCAACGTGCAACAGAGTCAGGCTGCACTGAAGGTCGCACGACTTGCCTACTATCCCACCCTCTCCTTCAACCCGCAGGGAACCATCTCCAGCTGGGACTTCGGCAAAGCCACCAAAACCTACAGCTTCCCCATCAATGCTTCTTGGCAAATCGCAAGCTTCGGCAAAATCCGTAACACCAAGAAGCAGGCGGAAGCCAACCTCGAACTGACCAAAGCCTACAAACAGGCGGCACGCACCAGCATCATCGCCGGCGTCGCCAACATGTACTACACGCTCCAAATGCTCGACGAACAACTCCGCACCACCAAGGAGACCGTCGAAATCTGGAAAGAAAGCGTGCGCACCATGGAACTCATGAAACAGGCGGGCATGACCAACGAAGCCGCCATCGGACAGGCTCGTGCCAACCTCATCCAGCTCGAAGCATCCGTGCCCACCCTCGAACAGAACATCCGCGAAGTCGAGAACTCCCTCTGCCTCATTCTCAACATCCCCGCAGAGCCCATCGCACGCAACGCCTTCAGCGCTGACAACTTCCCCGCCTCCTTCTCCACGGGTGTGCCTCTCCAACTCTTGGCAAACCGTCCCGACGTCCACGCAGCAGAAATGCAGGTAAAGTCTGCTTTCTACAATGTGAACATCGCACGCTCCTCCTTCTACCCCTCCCTCACCATCTCGGGTCAAGCAGCGTGGACCAACAGTTCCGGCGCCATCGTCAATCCCGGAAAGATTCTTGCCAGTGCCCTGGCATCGCTGACGCAGCCGCTCTTCGCACAAGGACAGCTCAAGGCTCAGCTCAAGATTTCCAAACTGCAGTTTGAAAACTCGCTCCTCCAGTTCCGCCAGACCCTCCTCTCCGCCGGAAACGAAGTGAGCAACGCACTGACTGCCTACAACACCGCCATCCTCCGTCAGGAAGCCACCCAAAGACAAGTGGAGGAACTGACCAAAACACTCGAGAACACCCAGATGCTCTTCAAACACACCAGCAGCACCTCCTACCTCGAAACGCTCACCGCTCAGCAGAGTCTGATTCAAGCACAACTCTCGCTCATCTCCGACAAATTCGACAAGGTGCAGGCGGTCATCAACCTCTACCAAGCCCTCGGCGGAGGACGCGAAATCTGATAGTTATAAATAAGCACACCTCTTAAACCCACATCACTCATGATAAGCCCGTTAGCATTCGTCCATCCCTCCGCAAAAGTCGGGAACAACGTGGAAATCGGTCCTTTCGCCTACGTGGAAGAGGACGTGGTCATCGGCGACAACTGCGTCATCATGCCCCACGCCTCCATCTTGAAAGGAACCACCCTCGGTGAGGGCAACAAGGTCTATCAAAACGCCGTCATCGGCGCCACGCCCCAGGACTTCCACTACGAAGAGGGACAGCCGACCCACGTTGTCATCGGCAACCGAAACCACATCCGCGAGAACGTCGTCATTGCCGGAGGCACCAAACCCGAAACTGCCACCGTCATCGGCGATGAGAACTTCATCATGGACCGCGTCCACATCTGCCACGACGTGAAGATTGACAAAAAGTGCGTCATCGGCATCGGTGCCTGCATCGCCGGAGAAAGCGAAATCCACGAGTGCGCCATCCTCAGCAACGGCGTAGTCATTCAGGCTCACTCCCGCGTTGGTCGCTACTCTCTCGTGCAGAGCGGATGCCGCGTCGCCAAAGACGTACCGCCCTACGTCATCCTCGGCGGAAACCCCGCAGCCTATCACGGCGTGAACACCGTCGTGCTCCGTCACTTCGGCGTCACCGACCGCATCCTGCGCCACATCGCCAACACCTTCCGCATCATCTACACCGGTAACTTCAGCCTCGAAGATGCCGTCATCAAGATTCCCGAACAGATTCCCATGAGCGATGAAATCCACCACATCCTCAATTTCATCAGCCAAGCCAAAAACGGAATCGTTCGCCACATCGAAGCTGACTGAACAAGATGCGCTAAAAACGCGTATTCCGATTTATTGCTGACCGGTAAACGGTCTTAATGAATTGAATACGTTGATGTTTGTGGAGGACAAGCCCCCTTGACCGGATGGATAGGGCTGCAGGCTCGATGAGGGAGCACAAGCGACCGAACTGTCAGCCCAGTCCGTAAGGGCTGGGTAAGATGCCCGCCCCCAAGAAAGAGGGCTGTAAGTCCCGATTTCTTTTTCATAGACAGCAGTTTATTAAAGGAATCGGGACTTTCAGCCCTCAAAATTACTACTACTGCCTTACCCAGGCCTCACGGCCTGGGCTAACT
>JBJEAG010000181.1:0-2331 GCA_051868855.1 Alloprevotella sp.
CAGTTCTTTTGCCAAGGCAATGCCTTCTTGCAGGTTCAGGTTCATCTTCCAGTTGCCTGCTACAATTTTCTTTCTCATTTTTTGAAGTGTTAATATATTAAGGAATAAGATGATTAGTTCTCGGATGGTTGTTTGCTTTTTCCTTTCAATTTGTCCGCTGCGATGATGAGCAGAACGGGAATCAGGAAGAAGAGAAGCGCGTTGCGCGTTTGTCGGGTGGGAGAGGTGGAGAGTGTGCGGAGTTCGGCGGCAGATTTACCGTCAGTGTCCGGCAGGTTGTTGCAACTCCACTTGCCGACCACTTTTCCGTCTCGGAGCATGAGCAGTCCCGGATTGGAGCGCACCAGTGCGTGGATTTCTGTGTCTTCGGCAAAGAGGGCTGGATAGGCAGCACCGGTCAGGTCCGTCCATTTCGTCACTGCCTCTTCATCGCCTGCGATGAGCAGATAGAAAGGAATACGGGCGTCGCGGCAGGCATCATAGAGATCGTTGATGCGGTCGCAGCAGCCGTCGTCCGCTTTGTTCACGTCGGGAATGGTCAGTAACATCGTACTTCCCGTGTCGGCGAGCAACTCTTCCGTTCGGTCAGTCCCATCCGCGGGGTCGTAGGCATAGAAGTTCACGGCGTCAGAGACCTGCTCCTCCTGCGGGTGGAGGAAGGCATTGCGAATGTCAGTTCCCACGGCGTAGGGAGTGAAGTCCGCCGAAGGCAGATAGTGCAGCGCGTAGAGTCCCATGGCAGTGCCATAGATGATGGAGCCAAGGAGCAGAAGGTGTCCCGCTTCGCGACTCAGAGCCACGGTCAAGGGGTGGTGCAGTCTTCGTCCGAGCCAAACGAGGAGTGCCAGCATGAGGAGGTTCTTCGTCAAAGTATCGCCGTGTGTCAGTTTCCACGCATCGCCGAAGCATCCGCAGTCTGCCACCGGGTCGGTGAGGAAAATCCACAGTGTCAGCAGTGTCAGCACTGACATGACGAAGGTCGTGACGCTCCAAACGCTGCGGCGTTTGAAACCCGCCATCAGTGCGAGCCCCAGCCACATTTCGCCTACGCCCAGCGCAATGGCTGCACCCTGCATCGGCAGGTCGGAGTGGCGATAGAGCGAATCCCAGTCCAGAGCGGCGGCGTAGGCAGAGAGTTTCAGTGCCATGCCCATCGGGTCTGCCACCTTCACCCAGCCGCTGAAAACGAAAACGAGTCCGACGGCGAGGCGTGAGAGTCCCGCGGCAAAGGAGAGCGTTCGGTGGATGAGTGAAGAGTTTCCTGACATATTTCGTTGGGGGAGTTAGAAAGTCAAAGAGTCAAAGAGTCAAAGAGACAAAGAGACAAAGAGTCGGCGTCGCTGCGCTCCGGTCAAAAGGATCAAAGAGTCAATATGGTTTGAGAGGTTTGAGAGGTTTGAGAGGTTTGAGGTGGTTTGAGGGTTTGAGAGGTTTGAGGTGGTTTGAGGTGGTTTGAGAGGTTTGAGGTGGTTTGAGGGTTTGAGAGGTTTGAGAGGTTTGAGGTGGTTTGAGGATTTGAGAGTTGTGAGACGGTCACCGACTCTTTGACCCTTTTGACCTCTTTGACCTTTTTGACTCAAAAGTCGGTCACCGACTTTTTGCCCCCTTTGACCTTTTAGACCTTTTAGTCCTTTATTCTTCGTCCTCTTCCAGACGGATGAGGCAGAAGACGGCGTAGTTCAGCATGTCCATGTAGTTCGCATCGACGCCTTCGCTGACGAGTGTGTCGCCTTTCAAGTCTTCGATTTGTTTTGTTCTCAAGATTTTCATGAAGATGAGGTCGGTCATGGAACTGACTCTCATGGCACGCCATGCCTCGTTGTAGTCATGGTTCTTGCGTTTCAGCAGCGCCAGTGTTTCGGCGGCGTGACGGTCGTAGTCGGCGAGAGCCTCTTCCACGGTTGAGTCCTCTTGATCCGCCGTACCTTTCTCGAGTTGAATGAGCGCGATGATGCTGTAGTTCACGATGGCGATGAAGTCGCCCTCGATTCCCTCGTCCACCATGGACTTTCCTTTCGTTTGAATGGAGCGGATGCGTGCGACCTTAATCAAGATTTGGTCGGTCACGGTTTCCGGTCTCATCACTCGCCATGCTGCCCCATAGTCGTGCAGTTTCTTTTCAAAGAGTTCACGGCATTTCCGGAGCACCGCTTCGCATTGAGCGTCAGTGTTCCGTGCGGCAGAGAAGTTTGCGGAAGTGTTTTCGGGATGATTCATGAGGTTGATTCGGGTTTTCACGAAGCAAAATTAGTGAAAGCGCGTTGAAGAGTGAAACAAAACGCCGTTTTCTTTGCCGTTGTGCCCGTAATCTGTGGGAAGTTTGGGGTTGCA
>JBJEAG010000182.1:0-10829 GCA_051868855.1 Alloprevotella sp.
GATGAACACGTGTTCGCCACGTGATGAACACTTGTTCGCCCTAAGGACGAACACCGACGGGAGTAAGCTTAGGAATGACAAGTCGCCGAGAAAAAATGACAAATCCCAAGAAAAAAATGACAAGTCGCCGAGAAAAAACGACAAGACGCCGAGAAATAATGACAAGACGCCGAGAAAAATCGGGCAGTTGGAGGAAAATCACTAACTTTGCGCGGAAAAATTCGAAATCATTCTCAGAAACACACTCATCTCAGAAACACATTCACATGGCAAAAGATAAAATCATTCTCACCGGCGACCGCCCCACGGGACGCCTCCACATCGGACACTATGTCGGCTCACTCAAACGACGCGTCGAACTCCAAAACGAAGGGGACTTCAAGAAGATGTTCGTCTTCATTGCCGACGCACAGGCACTCACCGACAACATTGACAATCCCGAGAAGGTGAGACAAAATGTGATTGAGGTGGCACTCGACTATTTGGCTGCGGGACTGGACCCCGAGAAGATTACCATCTTCATCCAAAGTCAGATTCCCGAGCTCTGCGAGTTGTCTTTCTATTTCATGGACCTCGTGACCGTGAGCCGCCTGCAACGCAACCCGACCGTGAAGACCGAAATCGGCATGCGCGGCTTTGAGTCCAGCATTCCCGTGGGCTTCTTCACCTATCCTATCTCCCAAGCCGCCGACATTTGCGCTTTCAAAGCCACCACAGTGCCTGCGGGAGAGGACCAAAAGCCCATGATTGAGCAAGCCACGGAAATTGCACGCCGCTTCAACCATATCTATGGCGAGACCCTCGTCGAGCCGCAGATTCTCCTGCCGCAGAATGCCGTGTGCTGCCGACTCCCGGGAACCGACGGCAAGGCAAAGATGTCCAAGAGCCTCGGCAACTGCATCTACCTCGCCGAAACCGCGAAGGAGGTAAAACAAAAGGTAATGTCCATGTACACCGACCCACAGCACATTCACGTTGAAGATCCCGGACACCTCGAAGGCAACACCGTCTTCACCTATCTCGACGCCTTCTGCAAGCCCGAGCACTTCGCCGCCTACTGGTCCGACTATCAGAGTCTCGACGAAGTGAAGGAACACTATCAGCGCGGCGGTCTGGGCGACATGAAAGTGAAAAAGTTCTTGAACAACATTCTGCAAGAGGAGTTGGAACCCATCCGCACCCGCCGCGCAGAGTTCGAGAAGGACATTCCGGCTGTCTATGACATGCTGAAGAAAGGTTGCGAAGAGGCACGCGCCGTGGCTGCCGAAACCCTCGACGAGGTGCGCCGCGCCATGAAGATAAACTACTTTGACGACGCTGCCCTCATCGCCGAACAAGCCCAACGCTTCGCAGCAAAGTGATTCCCGCACGCCGGAAGCAACGTTTTGAAAGCAAGAAAAGCAAGAAATGAAGGCGAGAAAGAAATTAATCGTCCGTTGCATCTTGCCCATTCAAAAAGGATTATGTAACTTTGCACCCGCTTCGTGCGCAGAGACACACGGCAAAACGAACGAATAATCAAAAAAATCACATAAACACAATGAAAAGAACATTCCAACCTCACAACAGAAAGAGAAACAACAAACACGGTTTTCGTCAGCGCATGCAGACTGCAAACGGTCGTCGCGTGCTCGCTTCTCGCCGTGCCAAAGGCCGCAAAAAACTGACCGTCTCCGACGAAGTTCACGGCAAGAGATGAGAATTGTGTGTTCCCACACAAGAAATCGGAAATGTGAGAATAGACTGGTTTTCCCGTTTATTCTCACATTTTTCTTTCCCTACGCCGCACCACAAACGCTCGCAAAGACGTTTCTCACGCCCCGCCCCCTCACTTCGTCCCGCTTTTTGACGGCGCAAAAGAGTTTTGTGTTTAACTTTGTGGCGAATTAACATACAAGCACCCACTCTATGCCTGCTTTCATCAAAAAGATTCTCAGTCCGATGGTCACGCTCAACTGCTTGGGCATGATTCTCGTGGTCATCCTCTTCTTCTTCGGAACACTTGCATTCATTGACTTCTACACGCTCCACGGCGAAGAAGTCGAAGTGCCCAAACTCACCGGCGTCAGCGAGCAAATCGCTTGCAGCAAACTGAAAGCGCTGGGACTGAACGCCGAGGTCAGAGACACGGGCTACGTGCACCAAGCCGCCCCCTTCGAGGTGCTCGAGCAATCCATCAAACCCGGAACGAAAATCAAACCGGGAAGAACCATCTATCTCACCATCAATTCCAACGGCTCCAAACGAATCGAACTGCCCGACCTCGCCGACAACTGCTCAAGGCGCGAGGCGGAGGACAAACTCAAAACACTGGGATTCAAACTCGGCGCGACGGAGTACATCACCGGCGACCCGGAATGGGTCTATGAGGTGAAAGTGAACGGGAAGACCGTGAAGGCGGGCACGCGCATCTCCGTCGATTCGCCCATCACGCTGGTGGTCGGAAAGGGTGGCTTGGAGGATGAATACAACGGCAACGACAGTTTGGACTATATCCTCAACGCTCCCTTCGAGACCGACGAACCGCTGGAAGGAGAGGTGACCGATGCGCCAAAAAGCAACGCTCAACCGGAAGAAGACTATTTCGGAGATGAATAAGCCCCAATCCCAACCGACCGACATGCAACTCGAAACGACCACACCCGCCACTGATTTCCCGGAAATCAACGACTGCACGGAACTCCCCGCCGACGAGACGCTCGAGAACGAGGAGGAGTTGGAAGAGGAGAGCAACGGACTCTACGAACACTTCCGACTCGTGGCGGACAAAGGGCAGCAACTGCTGAGAATCGACAAGTTCCTCATCGACCACCTCCGCGACACCTCCCGCAACCGCATTCAACAGGCGGCAAAGGCGGGATTCATCCATGCCAACGGGAAACCGGTGAAGAGCAACTACCGAGTGAAGCCGGGCGACGTCATCACCCTCCTCCTCGACCGCCCGCGCTATGAGAACACCATCCTCCCCGAGGACACCCCCCTCGACGTGGTCTTTGAAGACGACCAACTGATGGTCATCAACAAACCCGCCGGACTGGTCGTGCATCCCGGATGCGGCAACTACACCGGCACGCTCGTCAATGCCATCGCCTTCCACGAGCGCAACAATCCCGACTACGACCCGAACGACCCCGCCGTGGGACTCGTCCACCGAATCGACAAGGACACCTCCGGCTTGCTCGTGGTGGCAAAGACGCCGGAAGCAAAGACCAAACTCGGACTCCAATTCTTCAACAAAACAACCCGACGCCGCTACAATGCCCTCGTCTGGGGGAACTTTGAAGAAGACGAGGGACGCATCGAAGGCAACATAGCCCGCAATCCTCGCGACAGAATGCAGATGGCGGTGTTCGACCCGCAGTCCGGCATCGGCAAACACGCCGTCACCCACTACCGCGTCCTGCAACGCTTTGGCTATGTCACGCTTGTGGAATGTATTCTCGAAACGGGAAGAACCCATCAAATCCGAGTGCACATGAAACACATCGGACATCCGCTCTTCAACGACGAACGCTACGGCGGCACGCAGATTCTGCGCGGCACACAGAGCGGGAACTACCAGAGTTTCATTCGCAACTGCTTCGAAATCTGCCCGCGTCAGGCACTCCACGCCAAGACCCTGGGCTTCAAACACCCCAAGTCGGAACAGGAGATGGACTTCACCACCGAACTGCCCGCCGACATGAAACAACTGATTGAAAAGTGGGACACCTTCATCAAAGGCTGTGCCGCGAAACCCATATAAATCTTTTCTACATAATAAGTACTACAATGAAAAGAACCATTGCCATTGTGGCAGGAGGCGATTCCTCCGAACACGACGTGTCACTCCGCTCAGCCGAGGGCATCATGTCGTTCATGGACAAAGACAAGTATGACTGCTTTGTCGTTGAAATCAAAGCCGGTCTTTGGACCGTGGCATACCACGAAGAGAACTGCCACATCGACCGCAACGACTTCACCTTCACCGCCTCCGACGGGAAACACGAATTTGATTTTGCCTACATCACCATCCACGGAACGCCGGGAGAGAACGGCATCCTGCAGGGCTACTTCGACCTCATCGGCATCCCCTACTCCACCAGCGACGTGCTCGTGGAATCCTTGACCTTCAACAAATTCGCACTCAACAACTTTCTCAAAGCCTATCCCGAACTGCACCTCGCAGACTCCATCCTCGTCAGAAAAGGAGAGGAACTGCCCGAACCCGAAGTCGTCACGCAACGCCTCGGTCTGCCCTGCTTCGTCAAGCCCAACGCGGGCGGCAGCAGTTTCGGCGTGACGAAGGTGAAGGAAACCGACGAACTCATCGCCGCCATCGAGAAAGCCATGAGCGAAAGCGACGAAGTCATGATTGAAAAAATGATGAGCGGCACGGAAATCACCTGCGGCTGCTATCGCCGCCCGGACGGCGAAGTCGTCACCTTCCCCATCACCGAAGTCGTGACGACGCAGGAGTTCTTTGACTATGATGCAAAATACAACGGCAAAGTCGATGAGATTACTCCCGCACGCATTGCCGACGCCACGGCAGAGAGAGTGAGCGAAACGACGCGACGCATCTACCGTCTCCTCGGATGCTACGGCATCATCCGCATTGACTACATCCTCACCGGCGAGAAAGGCAACGAGCAAATCAATGTGCTCGAAATCAACACCACGCCGGGCATGACCGCCACCAGTTTCATTCCGCAACAGGTGAGAGCCGCCGGACTGGAGATGAAGGACGTGCTCAGCGACATCATCGAAGGACGCCTCGCCTGACGCGACGAAGAAAACAAGATATTCCGACAAGGTCACTCCCCCCTAACCCTCCACGCCATGAACATTCACGACTTTGACGCCATCCGTCCCTATCTTCCCGAAGAACTTCCCGAAGTTTTCGAACGACTCTTGGAAAACCCGCAGTTTGCAGCCATCCTGACCTCCTTCTTCCCGGGAGTCCCCCTCGAGATGTTGAAACAGAAACTCCTCAGCTGCCGCGACAACCTCGAAGTGCAAAAGGCATTCTGCTATCCCTTGCTGAAGAATCTTCTGCAAAAATGCAGCACCTCCATTGCTTTCGACACGACATCCATTCCGGCTGAGCGCCGCGCCGCGGACAGTTTCACCTTCATCTCGAACCACCGAGACATCGTTCTGGACTCCGCGCTGCTCTCGATTCTCATGATTGAAAACGGCTATCGCACCACCGTGGAGATTGCCATCGGCGACAACCTGCTCATCTATCCTTGGATCAAAGACCTCGTGCGTGTCAACAAATCGTTCATCGTGCAACGCTCCGTCACGATGAGAGAAATGCTCGCCTCGAGCAAACGCATGAGCGACTACATGCACTTTGCCCTTCAGTCGAAACACGAGAACATCTGGATTGCACAGCGGGAAGGACGCGCCAAGGACTCCGACGACCGCACCCAAGAGTCAGTCTTGAAGATGATGGCGATGGGCGGAGAAGGAACGGCAGTGGAGAGAATCAAGGCAATGAACCTCGTGCCGCTTGCCATCTCCTACGAACTCGACCCGTGCGACTTCCTCAAAGCGCAGGAATATCAGCAGAAGCGCGACATCGAAGGCTTCAAGAAGAGTCAGGAAGACGACTTGAACAACATGCACACCGGCATCTTCGGCAAGAAAGGCAGGATTGTCTATCGCACCGCTGCACCCGTGAACGCTTGGATTGACGAAATCGCCGACCTGCCGAAGAATGAGTTCTTCCGCGTGCTGGCAGAGCGCATTGACCAAGGCATCCACGCGGGCTATGAACTCTATCCCTGCAACTACATCGCCGCCGACCTGCTCCAAGGCGACCGCCGGCACGCCGAACGCTACACCGCGGAGGACGAAGCCGCCTTCCGCACCTACCTCGAGGAGAGACTCAGCCTCATCAACCTGCCCGAGAAGGACACGGACTTCCTGCGCGAAAAGATTCTCACCATGTACGCCAATCCCGTCAAAAACCACGAGAAAGCCATCGCCACGGCTTGACGGAGGGATGTATATATAATAAGGAGTGTGCGCTCAAAAGAAGATGCGCAGCTATATATTAATAATGTGTGCGCAGCTATATATATTAATAATGTGTGCCGGATGAAAATTCGACGAATGAAAAAAGGACTGTTCCCCATCTGCTTTTTGTGGTTCGTTGCCGCGCTGGGTTTCGTCTCCTGCGAGGAAGACGACCCGATGACGCCGCCCTATCGCCAAGAAATTGCCGACCTCCCGACCGACGCCCGCGGCGAAGCACAGGAGGTGTGTTTGGACAACGGGACGAACCTGCTGATGGAAGCGCCGCTCTCGGGACTCCGCCCCGACACGCTCTACCGCGTGCGAGTGCTCTTCACCGAACGCGAAGACGGACGCATTCACCTGACGGACTATGTGCCCATCCTCGCCCCCGAAGTGCGGAAATATGCTTCCGACAAGATTGTCTGCGACCCGTTGGACGTCGTGGCGTGCTACAAAAGCGGACCCTACGTCAACATGCAGTTGGCACTGAAAGGCTCGGCGGGCGGTGTCCACGCCTTTGGTTTTCACCAGACAGACTATGTTCGCCACGAAGACGGCTCACGCACACTTCACGCACTCCTTTTGCATCATCAGAACAACGACCCGCTCTACTACACCCGCGAGGTCTTCCTTTCCCTCCCTCTGCGTCCGCTCTCAGAACTGCTTCTCGCCGGACGCGACAGCATTGCCGTTCACTTCAACACGTTCTCCGGCGAAGTGACCTATCGTTTTGCTTTGTAGTTTTTCCCCTCCATGCGCATCCCGTTTCACCCGCTTGACCTGGCTGACATGACATCGGTCAGACAACGCGTCAAGGACACCGAGTGTCGAAACTGTGACCTCAACTTCCTGAATCTGTTTTCGTGGCGTTTTCTCTATGACACAGAAATCGCCATCCACAATGACCATCTTCTCTTCCGTTTCAAGGCTGATGGTCACCGCGCCTATCTCGCTCCCGTCGGCGAAGGCGATTGGAAAGACGTGGTGCCCGCCCTGCTCGACGATGCCGAACGCGACGGACATCCCTTCCTCATGCTCGGCGTCTGTGAGCACAGTCTGACAAAGTTGGAGGAGTGCATGCCGGGCTATTTCTACGCCAATGCGGACCGCCGCTACACCGACTATATCTACAACCGCCAAAGTCTGGCAACGCTCGCGGGAAAGAAACTCCAACCGAAACGCAACTTTGCCAACCGCTTCGCCCGTCTCTATCCGGATTTCACCTTCGCGCCCCTCATTCCGGAAGACATTGAAGAATGCCTGGAACTGCACGCCGCATGGACCGAGGCAAAGGGCGAGGAGGGCGACGCCGGACGCTACACCTACGAGGCAGAACGACACTCACTGCTGCGCGTCATGGAACACTGGAACGAACTGGATGCCCGCGGAGGAGTGCTGCGTGTCGGCGGTCAGATGGTGGCGTTCACCTACGGCGCACCCGTGAACCGCGACACCTTTGACGTTTGCATGGAAAAAGCCGACACAAACTTTGAAGGTGCATTTGCCGTCATCAACCGCAGTTTCGTGCAGAGTCTGCCCGAACAATTCGTCTTCATCAACCGCGAGGAGGACTTGGGCATTCCCGGACTGCGACAGTCCAAACTCTCCTATCATCCCTCCCTCCTTCTCCACAAATACACCGTCATGACCCGCCACCCGATGCAGGGCTGAACATAAATCCAACTATGAGCAATCTCTCCCAAGAAATCAAAAGACAGACCCGGAACCTGTGGCGCGAATGCTTCCACGATTCCGAGGATTTCATGGACATCTATTTTGACGAAAAATATACCGACGAAACCAACCTCACGCTGCGCCACGAGGGACAAACGCTGGCAGCCACGCAACTCTTCCCCTATCGCCTCACGCTCTACGGTTCCGTCACTCGCATGGGCTATGTCTCCGGTCTCGCCACCGACCCAGCCTTCCGAGGCAAGGGACACGCCGCACGTTTGCTTCGTCACTGCCACCGCAAACTTTTCCACCAAAACGCCGCGCTGAGTCTGCTCATTCCCGGCGACGACGGTCTCAGAAAATTCTATGAAAATCCTCGACATGGTTCTTATTGGACGTCAAGCTACCGCAAGACCGAGCCACTCGACACGTCCGCCGACGGCGACTTTGGCGCCATCACCGTGACCTGCCTGGACGATTGGGACGACTCGCTTTTCGTCTTCTTCCGTCGGCTCACCTCCGAACTTCCCTTCATGGTGCACCCCTCCCGCTCC
Source organism: Alloprevotella sp. (assembly GCA_051868855.1). Classification (GTDB taxonomy): domain Bacteria; phylum Bacteroidota; class Bacteroidia; order Bacteroidales; family Bacteroidaceae; genus Alloprevotella. The sequence continues at coordinate 8,235 of JBJEAG010000182.1, forward strand.
GACTTCTTTGCCGCCATCGAAGCAGCACATCTGGGGGAGGCATATCTGCTGGCGGCACACCACGGCAGACGCATGGTCGGACTGTGCTTGGCGGTGCGAGAGGACGACGGACGCATTCTGATTCGAAGCATCGCCATCGCCGAGGCTGAAGCCCGCGCCGCCTTCGTGGACTGGCTCTGCCGTCACTGCGAAGTGGAAAAGGTCTGGCGCCGCTATGCCGCGCGAGGCACTGAGCCCGGCGCCGAACCCTACGCCATGGCACGCGTCACCGATGCCCACCGCTTTCTCTCCTGCATTGCCGCTCCGAATCCCAACTTTTCCATGCGCATCGGCGTCGGAGGAGACTATGACATGCCGGAGAACAACGGATGGTATGAACTGAAAGACGGGCGCGTCACCCTCACCGACCAACAACCCGAGCGCATCGTCACACCCGGCGGACTCGCCGCCATGTTCCTCGCCGCGCAACCCCTGATTCTCGACTTGATGATGGACGAATGAAACGACCGGACTTACTCCGTTATATTATACACAGAAATAAATTCCCATGAAAAAACTTCCTCTCCTTCTCGCTCTGCTTGGCACGCTTTCGCTGCAAGCACAAACCGCCAAAGAACTCAAGCAGGTGTCACTCCGCAACTGGGGAATCGGCACCGCTCAATTCAGCGGCATCACTCCGCTGGACTCTTCGCGCTATGCCGTGGTCAGCGACAAAGAACCCGCCGACGGCTTCTTCCTCTTCCACATCGCACAAGACCCTGCCGACGGCACCGTCACCGACGTGCGTCTGGAAGGCTTCAAAGGTAATGCCCACCCTCGCGTGGACGCCGAAGGCATCTGCACCCGCGACTGCGAAGGCGTGGCATATTTCCCGCCTGCCCGCACCATCTTCATCAGCGGAGAAGGCGACCAAGAGATTTTGGAATATGACATGGACGGACAGCCCACGGGCAGAAAGTTGGAGATTCCGGAACAGTTCCGCACGGAGAACATCGTGCCGAACTATGGTTTTGAAGCACTGACCTACGACACCCTCCGCCACACGTTTTGGACCATCACGGAAAGTACGCTCCGCAGCGACGGCGAGGCAGCCTCTCCCGCCCATCCCGGCGTGCAGAACCTGCTTCGTCTGCAGAGCTTCGGCGACGACCTGCAGCCCGGTGCTCAGTATGCCTATCGCATGGACCGTGGCGTAACGGAGAAATATGGAAAGATTTATGTCTTCGGCGTGCCCTGCATCACTCCCCTCCCCGATGGTCGCCTGCTCGTCTTGGAACGCGAGGCAAACATCCCGAACGGCTATCTCGGCAGCGTCTGCCACTGCAAACTCTTCCTCGTCAATCCCCACGCAGCCCGTCCCATCGCCCCCTCCATTCCCTTGAAGGAGTTAGACCCGAACCGCTTCATGGAAAAACGCCTGCTCGCCGCGTGGAGCACCAAGATAGACCTCACAAAGATGAACTTCGCCAACTACGAAGCCCTCTGTCCGGGCATCCGCCTCAACGACGGGCGACAAACGCTCCTCCTCCTCAACGACTCCCAAGGCGGCTACAGCAAAGGTCCCTTTCATTTGAAAGACTACATCAAAGTCATCTTGATTGGGGAGTGAGGGAGCAACTTAGAGGACAAGACATCTTTGAGTCACAATCATCCTTCTTGCAATTTTCATAGAAAATACACTTTATCTCAATTAAAAAGAACAACTTTGCGCAAAACATATTGTTTATTGAGAATGGTGAAACACATGAATTGCCATGCTATAGCGAATAAATTATGAAATATACCATCGAAGAAATACGACAAATGCCCGAAGGTCAAAGTTTTGATTGCAAGAGCATTCACATTGAACCGAAGGCGCTTGCTAACACTATTGTCGCTATGGCTAATGCTGATGGCGGAATGATTGCCGTAGGTATATCCGATAAGACTCGCCGCATTGAGGGTATAGACCAAGACAAGCCCCACTTGAACGAAATACTGCGCACACCTTTTGATTTCTGTGTGCCTACCATCTCTGTCACGACAGAGTTCATGCCATGCCAAGACAGCGAGGGAAATGACAACCACATTTTGATAATCCATGTTCCTGCCAGTCCTCGCCTCCATGCCAACCAAGCTGATGAGGTGTTTTGGCGAGTGGGGGACAAGTCGCGCAAGTTACCCTTTGAGGAACGTCTGCAACTGATGTATGACAAAGGTGAACGATACTATGAGGACAGCCCTGCCTACGATGCTACCATCGAAGATATTGACATGGATGCTTTGAAAGCATACATGAAACGCATTGGCTATGGCAAGTCTCCTATGGAATACCTGCAAGAGAACAAGGGATTCCTAATTTACAAAGGCGATGTACCACAAGTCAGCACTGCTTGCATACTGCTCTTCGGCAAGCGTCCGCAGAACTTCTTCCCCCGTGCCCGTGTTCGTTTTATCAAATACTACGGTACAGAGGAGAAAGTCGGCAGGGAGATGAACGTCATTAAGGATGTCACCTTTGAGGGGCGCATCCTCGACCAGATTCAGAAGGCCATCGACTTCCTCGAAACCCAAGTGAAAGAACATTCCTATTTGGGCGAGGACGGACTCTTCAAG
>JBJEAG010000183.1:0-10735 GCA_051868855.1 Alloprevotella sp.
CTTCATTAATTTCTTTTTTAATGAGACATTAATGAGACCGTTGATGAACATTAATGGAGAGAACTTAGGACGGTAGGCTGCAGCAAGGGCTGCACCGCAGTGGTGCAGCCCTTGTCAGCATTGGTGTCTTAATCCCGGAGGATTAGTTCATGTTTTTCCAGATGGGATTTTCTCTGTTGCGGCCTGTGGAGAGAGGCTCAAAGTCGGAACCGCCTCCGCTGCTCACTTTTCCGTCATCTCCTCCCATGTCTATGTTGGTTCCGGCCAAGAGGGCACCCTCTGCGAAGAGGCGGATGGATTCAGAGGCAGGAGCAACGTATGGTTTGCGGCAATCCCGAGGATTGGTGGTTTGCTTGTTATCTTTCATGATGTTTCAAATGTGTTTCGTGATGAAGTTGAAGCGATGTCATCTTCCGCCGTTGACTTTGACGAGGCGTTTCTGTCCGTTGATGATATAGACACCAGTCTGTTCGATGCGGTTGATGCGGCGACCTTGGAGGTCATAGACGGAGGCATTCTTGTCGAAGCCTTCGAGCTGACCGATGCCGGTCTGATTGCCGTCGAAGTTGAAATAGAAGGCAGGAGCGCTGCCGCCGGTGGCGGTGTTCCAAGGCAGATAAATCTTGTTGGCAGAAACGTAGAAGTAACCTCCGTCGTCAGTGCCGGCGGTAGAGATGGTCTCCGTGATGGGATTACCGTCGCTGTCCGTCTCATCGGTGTCCTGTGTGTAGGAAGTAGTACCGTCAGCGCGATATTCCAACCAAGTCGGATAGAGACCGACCTTCTTTTCGTCGCTCACGGTCTTCACGCCGAAGAGGTAGTACTTATAGCCTTCTTCGCCCTGCACCAACTTCTTGTAGGCACTTCCTTCGAAGAGGTTGGAGGCGAGTACCGTGCCTTCGTCGGTGGTGGAGAGGTCGAACTTGTAAGCACCTTGTGCACCCTTCAAGATGACAGGCGTTCCCGCGGGGAGTACGCTGCCTTCAACAGGCGTCAGGTAGATGCTGCCTCCGCTTGTACCTTCAATGGTTGCATCGGCGACACTTTTTGCATAGTATGCCGTGATGCCTTCGGGAATGATGGCAGGATAGGCAAGGTAGAGACTGGCTTTCTCATACTGCGTCATGTTGATGCGAGTCGTGATTTCCTCGGGAGCGGCAACCTTCTCGATATACCATGCAGAAGCGGAGTTCTTACCACCGGGATATGACACTACGGCTTTACCATCATTTTGCGCATGGAGGGGATTGCCATTATTCAACTTGATGTTCTGTTGTTCGTCACCAAGGACAACGAAGGTGACGGGCTGAGCTGTGGTGGAAAGTTGACGTCCTCCGTATTGTGTACCCGCATTGGTCAGATAGGTACCGGTATGCACGTTCTTGAGATAGATATTTCCGTTTTCAGCTTGTTCAAACTTCCAAACATTCACGGCTTCGTTCTCAGTGAAGCTGGGACGAATCTTCACGGTGAAGTCGGTAAGAACAACGCCATTGTTGCTTCCTGTCAGGTTGATTGTCACGGAAGATTTTCCACTATTTTCAACCGTGTAGGTTTGAGACGCGCTGGTGGTCTTATAGACCGCGCCCTCATCACTAAAGGTTAAGGTCTGTTCATTGTTATGACCATTGTTGGCGAAGGTGACAGAATAACTGTCTATCACATAACCGGAGGGCGCATTCAGTTTGAACGGAGCAGAAGTTTCTCCACTATATATTACAAGATTCGTATTTGAAACTTGCATATTGTTATATTCGTTAGTGAAGGTCACTTGCGGTGTCTCAGTGCTGGTCCATGTTTTGAAATAGTTACCACTACCAACAGTGCCACCGTTAGTATCCACAGTGTAGGTGGTTTCAACTTTTGCAGCCTGAGCGTGCCAATAAACCTTATGGTCGTTCACGTTAGCGTATGCCACGGCGTTGTTGCAATAGCCGGTGTAGGCATTGCGAAGCACGTAGTAAGCATCGAAGTCAATTTGGTTGGCTGCAAGTGCCTCGTTGGCAGCAACGAGCGCATTGTAGGCGGCAGTCAAGTAACTATCATCACCAGAGGACTCCAGATAGAAGTAGGCGAGAACGTAGGCACTCAAATAGTCGGAGGTCAAGCTCTCGGAATAGTAGCCGATGGCAGTGTCGCTAATCATATCTGCAGGGAAGGCAGGCGTTTCTGCCGTCATGTCAATTGCCACCTTCATCTCGTTGTGGAAATAGTTGTAGAGCTGGATATAGGCAGCACTGCGATCGGGGTCGATTTCCTCGAACTGGAAGTTGGAGCCGGGGTCGGTGGCGCTGTTCCAGAAACCCATATTAAAGTTCACGCCACTGTGATTGGAGATGTAGAAGGTGGTGTTGGTGGTGGTTTCTGTTTCGTCTTCAGCGGTGGAGGTGGTGGTCTTCACGGTGGTGATGTTGTACCAGCCGGAGTTGGATCCCGTGTTGCTGATGGTCCACTCGTTGGCACCCACGTTCTCTGCATCGACAGCGAGGCTCTGGAGTTTGCCTGCGCCTTCTGCGAAGTCAGAGGTGGTGCAAGCGAGGACACGGTCGGACGTGTTCTTGTTCACGATATATACCTTCGGTGCTTCGGAGGCAGCGGTGAAGTACCATGCCTGACGATCCACACCGAGGTCGTAGCTCGTGGTGAGCTGCACCTTGGTGCTGCTGGCATCATCGGTGGTGCGTGCCTGCCAGAGAGGACGTCCGTCGCGGTTGACATAGATGCGATAGTAGTGCGGAGCAGCCGGGTCAGTGGTCAGTTTGACGGGCAGGGCGGCGTATGCCACGAGGTTCTGCAGAGCAAGGGTCTGAGCCTGCACGAGGGCGGTCTGCTCATCAATGGAAGACTGATAGGCTGCGGCATCAGCATAGACTGTTTGGGCTGCGTCAATCACTGCCTTGACCTCAGCGAGGGTGGTGGCATTGATGTTGAGCGAGCCATCATAGTCGGACTTGATGGTGGTGCACTCTTCGTCGGAGAAGCAGGCAGCGTAGGCTGTGTTCAGTGCCGTGAGGGCGGTGTTGAGCGCCGTCTTGTCGGCTTCCAAATATTCTTCAAACTTGAAGAGTGAGCCTGCATTGTCGGCAGCGGTGTCAAAACCGATGTTGTCGGGATTCTCCGTGATGCCGTTCCAGTTGTGGAGATAGACGGGCGTGGCAGCGTTGGGCGCGGGAGCGATGTTGAACCAGCCTTCGTTGTTGGCGTTGGCAGAGATGGTCCATTCGCGAGCGTCGAAGGTTTGGGTGGCTTCGTCGGCGGCAAAGGCTTTCACCTTGCCGGCACCTGTGCCGAGGTCACCGGTGATGACGGAGAACACCTTGTTGTCGGCAGCGGCGTGCATGTAGAGACGAGCGCCTTCCGTGCCACGAGTGAAATAGAATGCCTGATAAGGATTTCCCTTGTCGAGGGTGGCAGTATATTTCAACTTGTTGTAGTCGGATTCTTCTCTGTAGTCATTATGACTTTCATCGCCGCGATACTGCAGATAGTAGGGAGTTTCGCTGCGCTGGAAGTGGATGGTGTAGAGCACGGGGTTGTTCGTGTCGGTGGTCAGCGTGATGGGCAGCGTAGCGATGTTCTGCTGAGCCTGAATGGCAGCCACCTTGGCGTTGAGCTCGGCAGCCTTTTCCTCGGCAGCCAGCTGATATTGGTTGGCGTCGTTGAGCACGGTCTGTGCATCGCTCACGAGCGTAGCCACACCGTCGAGCACGGTGGCGTCGAAGTTCTCGTTGTCATACGCTGCCTTCAGCGTGCGGGTTTCGCCGTCGATGTCGTAGCAGGAGTCATAGACGCTGTTGAGACCGGCGATGGCAGTTTCGAGAGCGGACTTGTCAGCCTCTTGCCAAGCTTCGAAGCGGAAGAGGTTGCCGTCGTCGTTCACGTCGTCACTATAGAAGCCAAAGTTCTGGTCGCCTACGGTGCCGCCCCAGTTGCTGAAGTAGTAGATGTTGGTGTCTTCTGCGTCGGTGGGTACGGCTTTGATGTTGAACCAGCCGCTGTGGCTTTCGTTGGCAACCATTGTCCACTCCTTGGCAGCGAAGGTGGCAGTGGTCGTAGCCATGTCGTAAGCAGCCACCTTGTTGGCACCGTTGGTCATGAGGTTGCCGGTTTCCACGGCGAAGGTTCTGCCGTCGGCAGCTGCCTTCATCAAGAGCTGGGTGCCGGAAGTACCGCGGGTGAAGTAGAATGCCTGGTAGGGGTTACCATTGTCCACGCCGTTGGGGGCGAGATGTATCTTGTAGTTATTCGCGTCGGCATCATCGCCCGGCCATACTGTGCCGCGATACTGCGCGAGGATGTTGTCGCCGCGGTTCACATACATCGTATATTTCACGGGAGCGGTTTCGTTGGTGGTCAGCGTGATGGGGAGCGCCATGTAGTCGAAGCTGCGGTTGAGCTGCGCCATGGCATCGTTGAGAGCGGTCACCTGTGCTGTCACTTCATCTGTGGTAGCAGAGGCGGTACGATAGACGGTGGTGGCAGTGGTGATGGCGCTCTCCAAAGCTTGGAGGTCTTCGAGGGAGAAGTTGGGGTTGGAGAGGTAGTCCGTCTTCACCACGGTGTTACCCTGTGCGTCGGTTTCGTAGCAACTGTTCTTGAGGGTGGTGGCATTGTCGATGGCAGTCTTCAAGTCCTCACGTCCTTCTACGTTTGCGGTTGAGGCAGCGAAGAGGACTTCATACTGTGCCTGGAGTTCTGCCTTCGCAGCGGTCAACTGTGCCACGGTAGTTGCCATGTCGTATGCCGTCTGAGCAGATTCGATGGCGTTGTAGGTGGTGAGGATGTCGTCATCCATCACTGCGCCCACATTGTTATTGGTAATGGTGGTCGAGGGCTTCTTCTCGAGTCTGAACTCAGCCATACAGAACCAATAGTGACCGTCGGGATTACCATTAGTAGCGGTGTTACCTAATACGCGGAAGCGGAGATACTGATAGGTTCCACCTTCAAAGTAGTCGCTGGTGTAGTCGGTGCTTGTAGTAATAGGCAGCGGGTTAGTCGCATCGTCCTTGGTGAGGGTGGCGATTTCGGTGTAGGTGCCATCTGCCTCGTCAGAGCCTTCAATCACCATTTTGGTCGGCTGACCATTACCGTCGTTGCGGGTGGTGTAGAGCATGCGGAACTGACCGATGCCACCGTCTCCCACATAAACGCGGAGGTAGTGGTCTTCGCCCGGACCGGCATCCTTATTATAGTTGGTGTGGAGATACGTGCTCTTGTCACCGTCGAGGAGGTGATAGCCATCAGTTCCCTGCACGCTGTAGTCGTCGTTATTCGAAGCCGTATAGGGAGCGTTACAGTAGAGGTAGCCGGAGGCATTGGCATCCGTACTCTGCAGCGACACGTTTGCCTTGACGATGCTGACAGAACCACATCCGTCGAGCAGCGTTTGGGTTTCGTCGATGACCGTCTGAAGAGCAGCCTTGGCGGCGGTGAGGTCAGCGGACTCTGCGGCGTTGTAGGTGGCGAGCAGGATGTCATACTGAGCCTTGAGGGTCGTGTACTGCGTCGTTAGGTCAGAGGTTGTGGGCGAAGCAGTTGCGAGCAGTTGCTTGGAATCGTAGAGGGCGTCGTCAGCAGCGATGAGCTTGGTGTCGGTCAGCTGGTTGTCGCCGAGGCTGGAGTCAGCATATTTCTCCACGATGGAGTTCACCTTTGCCTCGGGGCGAGAGATGCCCAACTCGGCAATACCGAAGTAGTAGTAGCCTCCGAAGGTGCCGCCCGAGGCGGTGGTCACGGTGAAGCGGAGGTAGCGGTAGGGGTTGGAGCTGCTGCCTATGGTGGGGGAGGTGTAGGAGGCAGCCTTGCCGGTGGGCAGACCTTCGCTGAGGGTGGTGATGTCTTGCCAGTCAGTCACGTTGCCGTCTGCGTCGGTGGTGTTGCTACCCGTGATGATGATGTTGGTCGGGGCGTCGTTGCCGCCTGAGCCGGCAGGACGGGTGGTGTAGCTGAGCACGAAGTCGCCGAGGCTGAGGCCTTCGCCGCAGTCAATCTGGAAGTAGTGGTTCTCATCCACGGATGTACCGCTCCACACGGTGTGGAAGAAGGTGGTGAGGTCGCCGTCCACCATGAGTTCGGTGCCGTGTCCCTGCTCGGTAGCGTTGGAGGAAATGCGGAAGGTGCTCATGTCCTGTGCGCCCTTGCCGCTGACGTTCGCCATCTTGTTCATGAGGGTGGTGGTCTGTGCCACGAGGGTTTCGAGGTTGGCGGCAGCTTCCACTGCTTCAGGCTTGCTCACCATGGTGATGTACCAGTGGGAGTTCTGGTTGGTGGTGTCCCACCAACCTACGATGGTGTTTCCCTGTTCTTTGTGAATGAGTTGGTTGTTCTCGCTATATTTGATGCCCCAAGAGCCGTTGTGGTTGTCGATGAAGGTGTAGTCCTTTGCTGTTTCGCCGGTCTGCAATTGTACGCTCTGCGAGAGTGCCAGCCAGTAGTCGCCGGTGCTTGTCTTGAAGGTGTAGGCGCCGGCAGTGGTGGAGGATGCCTCCACTACCCATTGTCCTGCTTCAGGCACGTCAGCCACCACCACACCACCGCTGACGTTGGTAGTGGTGACTGTATTCGATTCTGTCTCGCTCAGATAGCGAGTAGGTGCGCTCTTGTTCACCAACACGCAAGTGCTTCCGGGGAGGAAGGCTACGCGGGCATATTCGTTTGCCATGACGGCATCATACTCTGCCTTGAGGGCGGTGTAGGCGCTGACGTAGCCGGACTGTGCGTTTTCGTCGTAGAGCGCCTTTGCTTCGTTGTAGAGGTTGAGGAGGGTGGAGACTTCAGCCTTCTTGTAGAAGCCCACCTTGGTGTAGTCGGTGCCGGAGGTGCCACCGTCATCGACAGCATCCACCACAATCTTCACTTCGTCGAGCAGGCCGGAGAGGAGGCTGATGGCAGCGGAGCCGCCGTCATAGACCACTTCCGTGGCAGCGCCTTCAGCGTTGAGCACCTTCACGGTGGCAATACCATTGGCGATGGCGAGGAGTGCCTCGTCGCTCAAGGGGAAGGAGTAGTCGGAGGAGAAGGCGAGCAGGTTGCCTTTCTCGTCATAAATCAAGAAACCTGCACCGCCCGTGGCGCCGCTCATGGTGGCTGTGCCGTTGGCAACAGTGAGTTCGTAGGTTCCCGACACTTCGTCGTTGGAGGTCGTGCCGTTATAGTCGGTGTAAGCGCCGAGGTCGGAGTAGGTGTTGTTGTCCCACCACGCACGCTGCGTCACGCCGTCGTGCTGGTAGAAGGTGGCACCGGTGGTGCAGTCGTTGATGAAGAGCACGGTGTGGTTCTCGGGATATCCCAAGGCTTTGACTTCGGCGATGGTGGCGTCAATCTGTGCCTGCGTCTGGGTGTACTCGGAGCTGGAGTAGTCGCCCACGTAGCGTTTGTCCATCGGAGTGAAGAAGCCGTAGGCGCGGAAGAACTCGGTGAGGTCTTCGCCGGCAGCTTCGCAGCACTTCTTGTAGAAATGGAGCAGCGGGGTCTTTCCGGTCACCAGCGTTCCGCTTGATTGATCGTCGAACTGGTTGTAGGTGATCTGAAGCGGGTCGCGGCGCAGCATCTCGAAGAGACGGGGATAGAACTTGTTGTTGTGTCCCGCGAGATGGTAGTAGAGCCAGAGCTTATAGTACATCTGCGTCTGTGCCCAGATGTTGTTGGTGAAGAAGTCGTTGTTCTCTTCGTTGTAAGCTTTGAGCACTTCGGTGAGGTCGCCCTCTCCTCTGTTGGTGCGGCTGGTGGCGAGACCGCCATACCAAGCGCAGACATTGGCGAAGAGGTTGTTGGTCACCTCGGTCAGACCGTTCATGTTGATGGGACCTTGGTGCTGGTGACCAATCTCGTGGGCGGGTCCCCAAACGGGACCGGCTTGATCAATGATGTTCTGAATGATACTCTCGTAGGTGGAGTAGTTGTAGTTACTGCTGGTCCAACCGCCGGACATGTAACCTGTGGCGATGCCGATGGCGAGGCAGTGCATACGGTAGTAGTCCTCGTAGGAGGAGGGATTGTCGCTGTCGTTGCCCGTATAGGCATAGACGCCGCGGGAGGGGTCGTCGAGGGTGGGGAACTTCGCGTTGGCTTCATTCACTTCAGCCTCGCTGACTAGACCCATGGTCATGTTCTGCGCCCAAACCACGCGGTTCCAGCGCTCGAGGAAGTCGGGGATGCGGACACGACGTTTTTTCGTGGTAGTACTTACATCGTCTTCTGTTGTTGTTTCACTATATTCAGTGAAGTAGTAGTCAGTACCGTTATAGGTTTTCCCGTCTTCGGCTTGCACGGGGTTGAATTGGAACTGGAAGACAATGCGCTTGCCGACGATGGTGATGTCGTCGAGCACGTTGCGGGCTGCGAGGTAGTCCCAGTCAAGTTCGTTGTCGCCGGTGGAGGTGACGTTTTCGCCGGTGCGACCGTGGGCATAGAGAGCGTCGCCCACTTCGTTGTAGTAACCATTGACGTTACCGCCTTCGATGTGAATCTTGAGGTCGGGATAGTAGGAAAGGGGATGGGTGCCCTTGTTGGTCGTGCCGTCCCATTCCTTCAGGGTGTTGGCGGTGTAGTAGATGCAAGTCCACTGTTTATCCACGAAGCAGGGGATGACGTTGAGACCTGTCTGGAGCTGCACGCCGTCGGTGGCGTTGCCGGCTTGTCCGTGTCCGGAGTAGCTGCCAAGGTAGAGCGAAGCGCCATCCTTGATTTCGCCTTCCACCATTATATATAATGCGTCACGCTCCTTGGTGATGATGCCGGTGGGGTTGTTGAGGTTGGTGTGGATGTTAATCTTGAGGGCGGAGTTCACGCAGTCGCGGTTGGTGTAGAGTTCATAGTTCTGCACGCGATAGCGCTTGGCGTAGTCGCCGCTCCATGCTTTGGCGCTCTCGCCGCTCACATGGTCTTCCGCCCAGGCTGTGGCAAGGTCTTGTGTGGAAGTCTGTTCGTTCCAAACCTTGAGCACCATGTTCTGCAGGGTGACGGGAAGGGCGTTGTAGTTGTCATCTGCCTGAAGCGCGCTGGAGGTCATGGCTGCGTAGGTACTATTGAGCGTGGTGCAGGCGTCGTCGGTGAAGATGGCGGCGAGGGCAGTCTTGAAGTCTGCAATCTTCTCGTCGGTGAAAACGAAGTTGTTGATGGCTTCCCAGTTGGCTTCGATTTCGGCTTCGGAGAGTTCGACTTCCGAGATGGTCCACTGGGTGGCTTCTCCATCGACACTCCATCCCACGATGTTCTTGGAGGCGTCACAGTGCATCTTGTTCTTGTTGTTGGCACTGTTCTCCAAGCTCATGGTGTTATAGGTGTCGCCCACAGTGAGCAAGTAGAGGTAGGTGTTGTCGGTGGTGGAGTTTTCGACGAGATTCCACTGCGTGCTGGCTCCCGCGCCTTGCAGATAGCGGCCGTTGCCGTAGCTGCGGAGGCGGTAGCGGGGCACGCTGCTGCCGTCGTTGGACACTTCAGCCACATACCACAACTGTGACTTGGAACTTTCGACTGTGGCGGCGCCGATGGCTTTTGTCATCGAACCCACAGACATGGAGTAACCGGGGTACATTCTGTTCACAAAGCGATACACCTTGCCCTGCTCTAACGAGGAGAGTTGGGCAAAGCCGCCAAGACAGATGAAACACCCCAGAACCATCAAGAGGCAATGCCTCCAAACGAGGTAGAAGTTTTTCATGTATGTAAAAAAAGTTAAGGTTTATCGTCGTTTTAATTGGGAGCCACGAAACCCAGAAAGCATTGTTTCTCTCTGAATCTCTTCAAGTTCCGCGGCAAAAGTAGATATAATTTTCATTACATCTTCACACAAACGCAACTTTTTCTTAGACTTTTTTGCAATGCTTCGACTATGGAAGTTCAGCCCGCATCGCTTTCTCGGGGTGTTTCGTGATAAAAAATTGCCGATTCGTGAAATTCTGAAAAACATTTTTCACGCAGAATCCGCAGAAAGAAAGGTCTCACGCAGAATCCGCAGAATGAAAAGGAATTTTTTTGGAACCACGGATTTGATTTGCCTCACGCAGAATCCGCAGAATGAGAAGGAATTTTTTAGAACACGAATTGAACGAATAAAACGAATTGAGCGAAGACTCTTTGTCTCTTTGACTCTTTGACCGGAGCGCAGCGACTCCGGCGTGGCGACGTTTCTATCCGCCGATTTGTCGTTCCTGTCCGCCGATTTATCGTTCCTGTCCGCCGACTCGTTGATTTGCATCTTAAGGCGAAAGCATTTTCATCTTAAGGCGAAAGCGTTTTCATCTTAAGGCGAAAGCGTTTTCATCTTAAGGCGTAAACCAACGAGTCCCAAGAAAAAAATGACAAGTTCCGAGAAAATAATGTTGCCACGGCGGAGTCGCTGCGCTCCGGTCTAAAAGTCAAAGAGACAAAGAGACAAAAAGTCAAAGAGTGAGCCTACCCCAACCCCTCCCTAAAGGGAAGGGCTAAGTTCGGTCACCAACTTTTAGTCTCTTTGTCTTTTTGTCTTTTTGAATTCAGAAAAAGGGCTTAAACAGGGTTTGAGCAGGGGTTTTGCCAAGGTTTTGCAGGGGTTTTGCAGGGGTTTTGCAGGTTGCAAAATGGTTGCAAAATGGTTGCAAAATGGTTGAACAATGGTTGTTCAATGACTGTTCAATGACTGTTCAATGGCTTGGTCGGATGGCGAGGGCTGAATAAACTTTTACCGGACAGCAATATTTTTTAATGAGACATTAATGAGACCATTGATGAACATTAATGGAGGGAACTAAGC
>JBJEAG010000184.1:0-10719 GCA_051868855.1 Alloprevotella sp.
GGTTTTGCAAGGGTTTTGCAAGGGTTTTGCAAGGGTTTTGCAGGCTGCAAAATGGTTGCAAAAAGGTTGCAAAAAGGTTGCAAAAGGCTGGCAGAATGGTTGCAAAATGGTTGCAAAAAGGTTGGCAAAAGGTTGCAGATGGGTTGTCGAAAGTATGCCCCTAACATTCACACCAAGCTTTTACCGGACAACATTCATAGCAAGAGGTGCGACAACTCGCCGCACCTCTTGCATAATTATCTGTAGTTTCATGTTTCACGTTTCAATGCATATCTCACTTTATCACCACTTTCTCGCCTTTGCGTTTGTCGCCGCGGATGTGGCGGTAATAGACGCCGGGCATGGTGGGTTTGTCAGAGAGGAGGATGCCGCTGACGGTGTACCATCGCTCTTCCTTTTCATCCGTCTTCACCGTTTCAATGCCTGAGTTGGAGTTGTTGGCTCCGAAGGCGAGGGCGAAGGGAGAGGAGGGAGTGCCGACAATTTTGTCGTCTTCATAAATCAAGGTGATGTCCGCCTTTTGCAGACTGCCGTCACGCGAGATGAAGAAGGTGAGTTCATCGCCGGTGTTGCCGGGGATGGTGAGATAGATGATGCCGTTGCTGTTCGTGAAGTCTGCCGTGCGACATTCCTCCCCGCAGAAGACGCCGACTTCGGTGTCGGTCAGCAGTGCATCGTCGAAGGTGGCGCGTGCCACGACGGTCATGTTGCCCGGGAAGTCGCTGTCGTCCACCGGTTCAAAGACGCCGCTGCGCTGCAGCATCGGTGCGTTCAAGCGAACGGACTGAGCAAGCAGGGTGGGATATGTGAAGGTGCGGGTGACGGTGGCACAACTCTTATACATATAACCCTCTCCGGGCATCAGTGCTTGCAGGGAGCCGCTCCACTCATATCCGTCAAAGATGGCGAAGCCCTGTTTGCTCTTCACCAAGTCGCCTTCTTCGGGGGCGAGGGCGGCAAAGGCGTCGCTGACAGAGGTGATGGTGGTCTCGTTGAATGCAATCCAGTTCCAGCCTTTGTGGATGGTGATGGTCTTCTGCAAAGCATCCGGACGAGTGCCCATGATTGTCATTTGCTGCGGCTCCAGCATGAAGATGCGGAACATGTCACGGTTGTTGAGTTTGTTGAGACTACCGTCCCAAGTCTCACCGTTGAGCATTGCCATGCTCGTTTTGTTCTTTATCACCGTGGCGTTTGTGCCGATTGGTTCCAGCATCTCTTGGGTGAGCATGTCGCCGGTACGGGTATAGAAGGAAATCCAGTTCCACCCCTTGCTGAGCGAGAGGTTCTGCTGAATCATGTCGAACGCATTGAGGAGAACGGGGTCGGTGAAGGAGCCCACGACAGCATTCGCGCTGATTTTCACCTCGCGGCTCAGTTCCACCACGGGCCAGGTGATGCCGGTGCTTGCGTCGTAGATTCGGAATTCCACATCACTTCCGTTTTCTTCTCCGTTGCAGGCGATGTCGAGGGTGAAAAAGTAGTCATCATAGCGTTTGCTATAGGTAGGCTTCGCCACGCCTCGGCAAGTTCCGTTCACGAATGCCCCCACCATGTCGTCGGTGTCGTTGGACGGAATGTCGTGGACGGCAATCTTTCCGACGAGGTTCATGGAGGTGGCATATTTTCCATCCTCCACCTGCCAGTCGGGCACGTCGCCCGTGACGGTGATGTTCAGTGCGAGCGGGAGGGCGAGGTCGTCTTCATCAATCAGATAGAGCGTCTCGGCGTGTTTTCCAATCGGACAACTCTTGCTGACGGTGAATTCGACATTGGCAGAGGAGAGCGGGTCGAGGATGCCGTTGTCTTGGCTGACCTTGAGCCAGCTCGGGATGCCCGTGAGTCGCCATTCTTTCTGCGTGCCGCCTTTGTTGTTCAGCGTGGCGAGGAAGAAGGATTCTTCGCCTGCTTTCTGCGTGAGGCTTATCTCATTTTCCGACCACGCCAGACTGTTGCGATTGACGTATGCCGTCCAGCAAACCGGGTCGCTCCAGTTGCCGTTTTGGTCGGTGACGTTCTTCACGGTGAAGTGAATCGTGCAACCTTCGATGGCGGCGGGCTCTTCTTCCACTTGAATGACCACTTTGTCGTCGCTTGTCGTGAAGGAGAATGCCACGTTGCTCAGAGTCGGCATGGGTTGCAGGGCGGGACTCTGTTCGGTGAAGGTGAGGGGCGATTGGGCGTGGGTAATGACACGAAGCACTCCGTCATCCACCAGTGACGAGTCGCAGGGAAGCGTTTTCACCTGGTGGTCCGTTTCGGAGATGGTGACGTGTTCAAAGGGGAAATATGCCACGAGACCGCTCTCTTTGCCCGTCAGTCTCAGTTTACGGTTGTTCGCCAGCGAAGTGGCGTCGAGCGTGGCGTTCCAGATTCTCACTTCGTCAATCATTCCCGTCAGATGGCAGTCAATCGAATCCTTGAGGGGGTGGGAGTGGCTTTCGTCCATGAAGAAGCGTGCACCAATCACCAGCGTGTCATCGTTTTGATAGTCCACATTGCGCGAGGCGATGCTGAAGGCACGCTGACCGTCCACATAGACGGAAGTGTTGCCGGCGCGCAGAATGTTCAGCGCGAGGTGGTGCCACTTGTTGTCCGTCAGGTCGCGGCTGCTCACATTGTGCACCACGCCGGTGGTGTCGGGATTGAATTTGAGCTTGCCGTCTTCGTCCAACCAGAGCGAGAGGTGCCCCCAGTCGAGAAGTTGTGCTCTCTTCTGTTTGTCTGCCTTGAACCAGAACTCGAGTGCTTGGTTGTCGGTTTCCGAAACCGCCAAGTCTCCCACGGGCACGTTCAGCCATCCCGTGCCGTCGAGCGTCACGGCTTTGTTCTCGTTGTTGATGTACCAACTTTCGGAGGCGGCAGTGAGGTGGCGGTTGCGAGCATAGTCCGTGATGACCAGTCCCTCGCCCTCGTTCATCTTCCAATATCCCATCAGGTTGGCAGTGGCGGGCGATTTGGTTTTTTGGCGTTCCTGTTGTGCACGGGCATTGTCGTGAGCCACATCCCAGAGCGTCAGTTCCTGGATGGCACCGTTCATGCCTTCGCCGATGCTGAGTGAGCCCACTCCCTTGTAGGTCACCGTTTCGCAGTCCTTGAAGAGGCGTGTGGAGGTGGCATCTTCCGAAACGGTGGCATTGAGAATGCTGAGCGAGTCTCTGTCCTCAAAGCTGACGGTGAGGTAGCACCAGTTGTCCTTGGGCATGACCTGTTCGGAGACATATTCGTGCTCCCCGATGGTGACGACGAGATGGTCGTCATCGTCCACCGCCAGCGCGAATTTCTCCTTACCGTTTCCGTGGGTGAGGATGGTGCCTTTGCTCTCGACGAGCAGCCAGCAGTCTGTCGAGAAACTCTTTCCGGCGAGTGAGATGGGTGCTTCGGTGGAAGCGGTGCGGGTGGCGCCTTGCATGGCGAGGGCGGTGTGGTGTGCCACCTGTGCGCCGTTCAGCACGGCTGTCACTTCAAAGTTGTTGTCGCGTGTCAGTGCTCCCTTCACAATCTCCTCGTTGAAGGTGAGGCAGATGTCATCGCCGATGCCCAAGATGCCGTTGGAAGGTTGCGGCATGCCGAGTGGTTTCGGTTTCGCCATGTCTTTCACGATGGCAATCTCGTTACTCGAGACGGTGATTTCGTCTTCACCGTATTGGCTGACGGAAAGCACGCGGAAGCGATATTCTCCGTCGCTTTGATTGTGCATGTCAAAGTGATAGGTCACGCTCGACTCGTTCGGCAGCAAGACTTTGTTGTTCTTCACTTCGCTCTCGTTCAGCATATATTCCTGCAGCGTCATCCAATCCGCATCGCCCGGCGTCATGACCTGCACACGGAAACACTTGAGGTTTCTGTAGTTTCGGTCGAACTGGTCGAAGGTGATGTTCACGTCGTCATGGTTGACGCTGTTGATGATGTTCTTGTCGAGTTTCATCCGCACGTCGGAGGAGGAAGGCACGAACTCTGCGGAAATGTAGGCAGTGTCCGCAATTACCGCCCAAAGTCCTGTCGGGTCGCATTGTGTTTGCGAGGCAAGGATGATGGCGATATTGTCATAGTCGAGGATGCTTTGGTCCGTCTGTTGCAGTTGCAGGGTTTTGTGGACGGTTGTTTTGGCAGGAATCTTGATGATTCGTCCCTCCCCGGTGATGGGCAATCCTTCCATGGATACAATGGCGCCATTGGGATTCGTTTCGTCTGCCACGATGAGTTTATAGTAGATGTCCCTTTCAATCTCGGAGTCATTGTCCAGTTGGAGCGTATAGTTCGCGGTTCCTCCGGTGGGTACGTTATAGGCTTTAGCCCATTTGACAGTGTCCACTGTGATGCTTGGCACTTCGATTTGCATGGTCTTATCCATGATGATGTGCTTAGCCTCGGGTTCATAGAATCTGGCGAGCACTTGGTCTTCGTAGGGCTGAGAGGTTTGTCCGCCTCTGGTTCGGAAGATGGGTCCCCATTTGTCATACTCATAGACATCCACCGTGAGTGCATCGCCGATGTTGTCCTGCAGCGTGTAGCTGAACGTGGTGGTCTCTTTTTCAGTGGAACTGTGTGCTTGGTGAAGTCCGCCACCGGTCTTGGTCTCGAAGTTCAAGATAATTCCGGCTTCATTGACTTTTGCCCCCTTGCTGATGTTCAAACGCGCCCCGGCAATGAAGGTATTCGTATAGGAGTCTGTTTTGGTCGTGTCGGTGGTCTGCGTCTCGGTGACGGTGGCTCCGCCGTCAAAAGAGATGTTTCGAATGAGATATGTGGCTCTATTTTCGTACGCATTTACCTTGTGCTTCTCATTGGTGGCAAGGTGTCTAAGCCAGTTGTTGATGGAACTGTTGTAGAACATGACCATATCAACTGCCACGGAATCCGGGGAAGCATTGGCTGGCATCACCATCTTGTAGGAAGGTCCTTCGGAAGAAGATGTTTTGGCTTTGTCTCCCCAACGTTCATCATCGTTGTCAGAGCCAAACATGAGAGAGTCTTTGGAGAGTTTGGTGATATAAACCGGTTTATTGGTGTTGTTGGCGTAATTCTTATATTTTGCCTCGTCAACCGTTATAAGTAAGGAGTTTCTCAGTGCTCGCAGATTGGGGATGAGGGTGCGCTCAATGTAGGAAGCGGTGTGATGGAAACCGGTTTCGTATTTTAAATTTGCTTCGGTCACCGTATCTACTCTCAATTCCACCGTTTCTTTCCCGGGTTCGGTGCGATAGAGTCCCAAATTGCTTGATTTTCCAAAAATCAGGTTGGTGGATGTGCCGATGAAGAGGTCGCCCTTGTTACCCACCAGTTTGGGGTCGGAAGAAGTGGAAATTTTTTCTTCAATCGTGAGAGAGGTGGTCCAAGATGTGGCATCCTCTCCTTGCACGGTGTAGTATGCTTTGTACTCGTCGTCGTTTTTCGAGGTCACGGTCGTTTCAACACCTGCCGCAAAGTTACCAAAGATTAATTTCTGTTCATAGCCACCCAAAATCAGAGTACCTGCGGCACTTTCTGAACTCCACACATCTCCAGAGGACTCGCAATAACTCGTGTAGGTTCCTTTGGTCCAACTGGCGCTGGAGTAAGTCCCCGGCGGGTCGCGCAGCACCATATCTATCAAGTCAGGTCCTTGCGTCACGAAGTTGCTACCCGTGGTCAGTGTGCCGAGGATAATGCCGGAGATGCCGGCACTGCTTTGCAGGGAGCCGTCCTCCTTTGTCAAGTACCACTCGTTGGTGGCACCGTCAATGTCATAGTAAATCTTGATGGCACGTTTGTATGGTGACGTGATGTTGGGCAAGCCCGCTTTCCATTTGTAAATGCAGTTACCCAGACTGTCGAGTTCCGCTTCGAGCACCTTCACATTGGGCACAGAGCCTGCCTCTTGCCCGGAACTTTCGTCAAAGACAACCAACTGCTCTGCCGACAGCGCGTTGCTGATGGTGATGGGGATTCCGCTCAGCCGCACCGTGTCGGTGGGGTGCACGCCATTTTCATCGACCAAGTCGGTGTTGACGTAGTGCTCGTAGGCAGAGATGTCAAAGGTATAGTTGCTCAGCGATTCAAAGATGGGCGCTCCGAAGTGATAGGTCACCTTCTTCTTAGTCTCGTCGTAGTCGTAGAGTGCCACTTTGAACGGGTCGTTCGGGTCGCTGACTTTGCAGGAGTCCGCACCAAAGACGCCCTCCGGTGTGTCTCTCTGTTGCACGTTGAAGACGGCGGTGGTGTGCATCGCCTCCTTCAGCGCGGTGTGGTAGGGATAGAGAATCTCCTTGTTCGGACTGATTTTCAAGGTGTCTGCTTTGCTGATGGTGGCGTCACTCAGGTCAATGAATGGTTTCGTGTCCAAGATGGAGGTTTTGGAGTAGTATTTGTTCTTCGGATTGACGAACAACACCGATTCCAGTTTGTAGATTAGTGGCGGAAGCATGGCAGAGAACTCACCCGTGAGGCTGTCGGTGGTGATGAAGACCTTCTGGCAGTCATCATTTGCGCCTCGGTAGGCATGGCTGCGGATGCTGTCGGTTTGTGAAGCCACAGGGGCGATGACATTGTCTCGGTCGTAGGCGATGGATGTTCCGTTCTTGATGGTGCGGGCATTGAGATAGTCGGCTCCTTGATAGATCAGGGTGAGTTCAGTGATGCCGATGTTGTTCTTGCTCTTGTGGAAGCCCAACAAAGTGTCTGCCTGCACCGAACCTCCGACGATGCGTCCCGTGAAATTCACCAGCGTAGAGTCGTAGAAGTCCACGAGACTACGCTTGCGGTCAAAGACCTCCGTGGTGCCCACGCCTTTGGGGTCGGCAGGGAATCGTCCTCGGCTGACGAAGGTGTGACCATTTTTTTTCACTTCCAAATAGTGTCTGCCGATGGGAACGCTGACGAGATAGTCGCCCTTGCTGTCGGTCTTCACGACTTCGCCGTTTTTGGTGGCAATCTTTCCGTCGATGTAGAGTTCACATCCTTCCACGGGAATGGTGGTGTCGAAGAAGCGCACGGTGCCGCTGACCTCAAAGGACGATTCATCGGTGAAGTCCACTCCGCTATAGACCAGCGAAGAGCCGGAGACGAAACGGGTTGCCCTTGCCGGAGAGAAGGAGTGAACCCCGAGGGTCGGGCAGATGGAATAGGTCGTACCGTCACCGGAGAAGGGAACGCCGCTGATGGTGTAGTTGCCCACGGAGTCCGTGACGCCGCAGACGGAGAGCAGACTCTCGCCGGGCACCTCGTCGGTCATCATCATGGACGAGATGGTGCCGTGATTCTCGTTGGCAACGCCGGCAGTTTTGGAGTAGTCATACGCCATCTTCTGGTTTTCGATGCCTTCATCCAATTTATAGTAGAGATAGAGTTTGTCTTCCGAGCCGGAGAGGATGCGGAAATAGTTGTTTGTCACCTCCTCCTTCGTCAGTGCCTTGCTCCAGATGCGACATTCGTCAATGACTCCGTGACTGATGGTCGTGGCTTGGTTGCCGAAGGCGATGAAACGTGTGGTCACCGTGTCATCCTGTGCCTTGGTGTAGTCCTTGATGGCATTGACGATGAGTGTGTCCTCACTCATTTCTCCATCTTCGTTCACCACTCGCAGGGTGTAAGAGTGAGCGGAATTGTAGGAGAGGGTGATGTGGTGGAAACAGTTCGGTTCGATTCGACACTTTTTGAATTTGATGGTGTCAGCTTTTGTCGTTCCGTTGGTTTTCAGATTCACGGAGATGGTGCTGTCGGTGGCGAACTGCATGTCCATGAAATTGGTGGAGAAGAAGGTGGCATTGGACTGCAGCGCATCTGGCTTGAGATACATTTGCATGGTCCAAGGCTTGGTGAAGAGTGAGACAAACTCTTCTGCTTTCTCTGTCTTGTCAAGCATGATGCAGGACGCCTTTCCGTTCACTCTCATTGCGTGGGCAGACTGCCAGGTTTCCTCGGTGGAATTTCTGTCCAGACTCACTTTGACGCCGGCGACGGCAGTGCCCGTGCCGTAGGTGACGCATCCGCTGATGACACCCGTTGCCATGGAGAAACCATCGGTTTGTATGAACGCACCTTCCACATTTTTTTCTGTTTCGCAAGTGCGTTTCAGTTTCACGCGATACTCATAGTAGGAACCGGATTGCGCAGTTTCATCCGTGTAGTTGTAGATGGATTTGTTGCCCGAAGTAGTATAGATTTCTTTGAAATCACTCTCATTCGTGCTGCCGAGTTTGCGTCGTTGAAGGCTGAATTCCGCCTCTTCTTCTCCAATTTGGTCCACAGACCATTGCACATTCACCTTCCCTTTGTAAGTGCCGCGACTTGCTTTTATGCTGAGCAAATTTGTGGCACCGGTGATGCAGCCACGAGTGATTTGAGAAACAAAGGTGGTGTCTTGCGCCTTCATGATGGCTCTGTACTGATAGGTCGTGCACTTGTTCTTCACGTTGGTGTCAGTGAAGGTGTGCTCTTTTTCAGAAATATCTTCCACTTTGTAGGTCGCATAATTCTTATCCCAATCCTCACCATCTTTGTTGATGCGTCGTTGGAGAACGATGGTATAACCGTCATTATCATTTGCAGGAGGCGGCGTGAAGCATTGGAACTCACATGTGATATTCACTTTGTCGCTTATGTCGTTCGAAGCGGTGAGTGATTTGAAGGGCGACAGTCTGCTCATAGTCGCTTTGACAGAGCAACTGAGTTCTGAGGCATAGTCTGCATCCTCTAATTCTCCCCAACTGTCAGGTTGGAAAGCCACGGTGTAAGTGTAGGGTTTATCATACTCAAGACCTATGTCGTCAATGAAAGTAGTCTTTTTGTCCTTGTTGGTACTATATTTAACCTCACCAACTTTCGTTCCGTCGCGGAATACTATCCATTTTCCTTCCGTGTTCACATATCTGGTGTCATAAATCTCGGGATACCAACTAATTGTCATATTTTTCTTCCACGGGTCGGGATAGGCGTGCATGGCTTTGTCCGCCTTGCTTGAGTTGTCGCCTCCTCCGGCGGGATTCGGACGCGGATGACCGTTGATGTAGGTCGGTTTACTATAAAAATAGCGGAGATTCACGTCTTTCGTCACCGGCGAGTTATACTGGTTGTTGGGGAAAAGCGTGTAGTTCTTCGCCACGTGCGAAACAATCGGATAGACTTGCTGCGCTTTGTAGTTATCTACCTTCAGCGTGACGGTTGCCTTGGTCGTTTTTGCAGCGGTTTCCTTGTATTTTCCATTCATCGCCGTTGCTCCCGTCATGGTGTCGTCTGTGTATGTCAAGATGCTGTAAAGCGCATCATTGCTTGGAAATGAATTATGATGATTATAGGCAAAGCGAAGTCCATAAATCCAGTCCCCCTTGACATCCTGCTTACCATTGGAGTGATTAAACTGCTCGTTCGCGAATCCCGACAGAGGCAGTTCCACCTTTCCTTTCCCCACATATTTTGGGGATTCGATTTGTGGTATATCAAAAGAGGCTGCGCCAAACGTGGTGTAAACAAAATCGCGCTCAGTTTCTTTTCCGTCTTTGCGCACCCAATTGCCTCTCACTCCCACTCTGAACGTTTCTCTGTTGAAGGGCATTTCCGAGAGAATGAGATCCACGTCAAGAGCAATCCATTTGTCAGAGACTTTTCGGCTGTTAGACAAAACCACTACGCCTACATACCCGAGATAGTTAAATTCTACTGAGCCCAGTTTTCGGGGGTAGCTTTTGTCTTTGATTATACCTTCTTTTTTTCGTATGTCAGTGATGGAATCCCAGGCTTCACTGAGTGTT
This sequence comes from Alloprevotella sp., assembly GCA_051868855.1. GTDB lineage: Bacteria > Bacteroidota > Bacteroidia > Bacteroidales > Bacteroidaceae > Alloprevotella. The sequence goes on from JBJEAG010000184.1 coordinate 9,729, forward strand.
GCAACATCCAAATCAAAAAGCTGATCGTATTGCAGTGTCAGATACACATCACCTTCAAAGCCGGAGTTATCTCCGTCATAGTTGAAATACTTCAACGTGAATTTGAGGTGCGCCCTTCCCGGCAACCCCGTTCCGTCGTCTTCATTGTAACCCTTCTCATCGCAAATGATGGGGTGGGAAAGTTGATTCAAGTCAATCGCGTGGACTGCTCGGTTGAAAGGCAATAACGCCAAAAGCAGGAGCGCAATGGTCTTTCCCCATCGCGAACTCATTTTGTGAAAACGTGCTTTTTTCATGTATGTCAGATTTTTGTTTTGAAGCGGTTGAAAAAACACAGAATCTGTGTGCGGAAGTTTGACGGAGTGGCTTCGTTCTGCCGTCGGTGAAACAGAGAAAAATTGAATGAAGCGTGTGAGTAGTTTTTTCTTTCACGAGTAAGTTCTCTCTTCACCGTTCACAAATTTAGGCGGTTTCATCGGAAAATATGGTGTGAAAACCTCCGTCACCGCAGTTTTTGTGAATTAGACAACTAAAAATTGTGGTTTAGACAATTTTCCGAGCAGTCGGAAGCGAGTTCTCACGCAGAATCCGCAGAATGAAACGTCAGATTTAGACCACGGATGAGACGGATACCGCGCCGACCCTTTTGCCCCTTTGACTTCTTTAGACTTCTTTAGACCACGGATTGAGACGGATACCACGCCGACCCTTTTGACCTCTTTGACCCTTTTGACCCTTTTGACCTTTTAAGAACACGGATTGAAACGGAGAATGTAGGGTTTGGGCGCGCGTTTCGCTTTTATTACTATATACGTAACAAAAAAGGTGCGGAAAATACTATGCAAACTATACACTGAACTATACATCGCACTGAAAATCAATAGCGTGCAGTGTGTATAGTTGGCGCACAAACTATACACAAACTATACACGAAACTATACACACGTTGAGCTTGCTGGCAACGGTGGCGCGGACGCGATGAATCGCGTCC
>JBJEAG010000185.1:0-10714 GCA_051868855.1 Alloprevotella sp.
CTGCCATTTAGACCTTTCGTGACGGAACAGTGTGAATAATGCAGGTTAGCGCAAGACTTTGAAGGTGCGGCGACCGACTTTCACGAGATAGGTGCCGCGAGGCTGCGCGCTGAGGTTCACTTGCTGCGAAGTGCTGCCGTCGGTGCGGACGGTGGCGACGCAAGAACCGCCGAGGTCATAGACTTTCACTTCCGTTCCGGCTTCGAGGCTGCCTTGCAGGTGCAGGATGCCGTCAGCCACCCGGGCGCGGCAATCCGTCAGCGTCTCCACGCGACCCACGGAGGTCTCTGTGGTGAGATATGGGCGGAAGCGGAGCAGATGGGTGTAGGTGCCGGAGGAAGGCAGACAGTATTCGGCAAGTGTGCCCGTGCCTCTTCCGCAACTGCCGTTGCCGAGACCTTTCTGGGCATAGTCCAAATGCAGGATGGTCTTGGTGGGAGTGGCGCCGAGGTTCCAAGCGTGGCGCACAGCGGCAAGGTCTCTGTCCGCATAGTGCAGCACGCCGAAATCAACCTGTCCTTCCGTTTGCAGAGAGAGCACGAGGTCGTTGGTGACGTTGCGGAACGTCAGTTCGCGCAGTTCGGTGCGGTTGCCGCAGGTCTGGGGACGCGGCGTGGGTTCGAGCATGTCGGCAACGGAGGAAGTGTAGCGTCCGAGGAAGGCAGCCTCCTTGCGGTCGCAGAAGTTGTCCCACGGACCGCGGGCATAGTAGGTCACCTCCTGAAATCCGGCGGGCATCTGCATGGCGGAGCCGATGCGGCGGAGATCGGAGGACTGAGGCGTATAGGTCACACGAACGTCGAGTGTGCCGTTGGGATAGAGACGGTAGTCATACTGCGCGTTGCAGAGCGTTCCCGTGTGGAGCGTGGTCCAGAAGGCGGAGCCGTCGGAATCCACGGTGGGAATCTGCGTGAGGGCGTAGGCAGTGATGCCGTTGCCGGTGTCGCGGGTGTTGCCGGTGGCTTCGTCGTTCTCCACCCAGCGGAAGTCGGAATAGTCAAGGAAGTTGTACATGTTCTCCATGATGGCTTTGCCGTCATATTTCCACGTACGCATCTTTCCCATTTCATAGACCTCAATGGTCTCCTTGCCGTTGCTGATGTTGTAGAGCGTGTTGCTGCCGACCGTGGAACTGGTCACGGTGACGGGCGAAAGGGAGGCGTCGGAGGTGACGGCGGACAGGGTGGCGGGACGGGATTGGAGGACATACTGTTGCGCGGCGATGGGATAGCCAGCCTCAGCCCAGGACGTGGCTTCGCGCAGCGAGAAGGTGACGTTCAGCAAATATTCCTTGCCTTCCTCCAATGTGGTGGTGAGGGGCAGCGTGACGAGGGAACTGTTGCCCGGCAGACAGTTGATGGGCGCGAGTTCGCCGGTCTCGACTTCCTCGCCGTCGCAGAGCACGGCGTAGGTCACGTCGAAAGCGTTGAGGTTCGTGAAGGCGTAGCCGTTGGTGAGTTGGAGATATTTGTTGGAAGAGAGGGAGCCGAAGCGAACGTATTGATAAATCTGCTTCACCTGTGCCAGTTTGGAGGTCCAGGCGCGGTGGGCGGGGATGAGTCCGTTGTTGACGAAGTTGCCCTGAGTGGGACCGGGGAAGTCATAGCCCGGCATGTACTTGGGCTTTCCGTTCTGCGTGAGCGTGCCGTTCTTGATGTCGTCGGCGCTGTAGATGGACTGGTCCACGAAGTCCCAGACGCAACCGCCGATGCCGTAGGTGCTGCCTTCGATTTTCTCCCAATATTCCTTGAGATTGCCGACGGAGTTACCCATGGCGTGGGCATATTCGCAGATGAAGTAGGGCTGCTTCTTGGAGTTGTTGGCAGCGGCGGAGGCGACGGCGCTGACGGTGGGATACATGACGGAGTAGAGGTCAGTGTAGGATGCACCGCCGCGGGTGGCGCCTTCATAGTGGACGATGCGGTCGGGGTCGAGTTCCTTGGCGCGATTGTAGGCTGCCTGCATGTTGGCTCCCGTGCCGCTCTCGTTGCCGAGGCTCCAGAAGACGACGGAGGGGAAGTTGCGGTCGCGCATCACCATGCGCTCCATGCGGTCCACGAACTGAGGCTGCCAACTCTCGGCGCGGGTGATGGCATTGCCGCCCTGCTCCCAGTTGTAGTGGCACTCGATGTCTGCCTCGTCCATGCAGTAGAGTCCGTAGTAGTCAAACATGCTGTACATCTTGGCTTGGCGGGGATAGTGGCTGCCGCGAACGGTGTTGATGTTGGCTTGCTTCATGATTTGCACGTCGCGCAACATGGTGGCGACATCGATGGAGCGACCGTGGACGGGGTGCGTGTCCTGGGTGTTTACGCCTTTGAAGAGGACAGCCTTTCCGTTGATATAGACCTTGCCGCTCTTGATGCGGACGTCGCGGAAGCCGTGTTTCGTGGCGAAAGCCATTTCTTCGTTGCCGTCGGCGTCGGTCTGGCTGATTTCAACGGTGTAGAGCGAGGGAGTCTCTGCGCTCCAGAGTTGCAAGCCGCTCAAAGCGGAGAAAGTAAGCGCGGTTTCTTTCTCGGTCTCGCCGGTGGCGAAGTTCACCTCGACGCTTTCACTGCCGACCTGTTCGCCGGAGGGCGAGAGGAGAGTGGCGGTGACGTGTTTGGTGACGGCGGCTGCGGCGGGATTCTCCATTTTCAGACTGACTTGGAGAGACCCGGAAGTGTAGTCGGAAGTGGAAAGCGCGGAGGTGAGGAAGTGGTCTTGCACGTAGGTCTTGGGCGTGGCGTAGAGATAGACGTCACGGTGAATGCCGGACATGCGCCACATGTCTTGTCCTTCGAGATAGGAACCGTCGGAGAAGCGGATGACGCGCACGGCAATGTGGTTCTCGCCGCTACGCACGACGGAGGTGAGGTCGAACTCAGCGTCGTTGTTGGACTCTTGGGTGTAGCCGACATATTCTCCATTGACCCAGACGAAGGCGGCGGAGTAGATGCCGTCGAAGTGGAGCACGACGCGCTTGTCGTTCTCCCAGCCTTCGGGCAGGAGGAAGGAGCGGCGATAGGAGGCGGCGGAGTTCACGCAGCCGGCACGCATGACAATCTTGGGATAGTTGTCGTTGAAGGGCGTATCGACATTAATATAATAAGGACTGCCGTAGCCTTTCATCTCCAAGCAGGAGGGCACGGTGATGGTGTCCCACTCTTCGACGTCGGCGTCATCGCCCCAGAACTCTTCCTCGGGAGCGTTGGAGGGGTTGTCGGTCCAACTGAGTTTCCAGAGTCCGTTGAGCGAGAGCCACTCTGCGCCGTCGGGGTCGTTCCAAGGTTGGGCATAGCGCACGGCATCGGCACGAAGGGCGGCGGTGGTGGCGTAGGGCATGAAGGTGGCGTGGGGCGCGAGTTTGTTCTCGCCGAAGCAGGTCTCGTCTTCCCACTTGTTGGGCTCGGGCAGCACCTGCTCGGTGGTCTCGACGAGACGGAACCAGGTGGCTTGCGAGGTCAGGTTGGTCGTCAGTTGCAAGCGGCTGTCGGAAAGTTCGGTGACGCCCATCGTCGGAGTCTTGTTCCAAAGCAGTTGATAGACGCCTTCCTCGCCTTCGACAGCCTGCACGAGGATTTTCTGGTTGTCGCTCGTGGTGCTGGCGGTCCAGTTGAGGAGATAGTAGTTCTTGTTGGGTGCCACGTCAATGGCGGCGGTGGGATAGCCGGCGCTGGTGATGATATAGACGTCGTCGGCAGAGCCTGCCTTGACGAACTTCCACTTCTGCCCGTAGGAGGTTTCATCCTCGGTTTCGACCATCACGGGAGCGTCGTTGTCGCCGTTGTTGAAGTTGGACACGACCTTGTCGGTGGTGAAGGAGCGGATGTGATAGGTTTTGGATTCGTCGGGCTGCGCAAAGGTCCACAGGGAAGCGGCGGCGAGAAGGCACAACAGGGCGCGACGCTGCCGGCGTGCAGTCAGACGGATGAGCGTGAGTTTTTTCATAGAGAAGTTTTGAGGTTTGGAATGTTCAAGGACTTTTGGTACAAAAAGAGTTGAAAGGTCGTGACGAGTCCACCAAGACGGCTTCGAGCCTTTCAACTCTTTATTCAGGATATACTTATATATATTATTGTCCGACGAGGACATATTATTGTCCGACGAGGACTTTCTGTCCTTCGACGACATAGACGCCGGGCTCGAGGCCGTTCACCTCGGTGAAGCCTTGATCGGCTTGGACGGTGCGAATCAGTGCGCCGGAGAGGGCATAGATGCGAACCGTGCGAGCAGCACCGGCGGAAATGCCGATGGAGCGGGACGCGCCCGTAATCTTCAAGTAGTTCTCAGCCTTGGCTTCGTTGACGGAGGAGAGAATCGGGTCGAAACCGTATTTCTCGTCGAGATAAGCGACGCGAGTGGGAATCCACTGAGTGGCGTAGGTCACGGAAGACTGAATGCGCGGGTGGAGGGTCGGCCAGCGAGACTGCTCGCGGAGGTCGGCACGGCTGTCGGCGAAGAGGTCGGCGTAGGTTTGGAAGCGTTCCACCAGGTTGTCTTCGTTGAACCAGTTGGCGCGAAGTTCTGCATAGCGCGCCTTCAAGTCATCGTCCCAAGTGAGATAATTGGAGTCTTGCAGACGGGTGAAGAGGGTGAGTTGTCCGTGCTCGTAAGCCCAGAGGAAGTCATCGAAGTCCTGTTCGGCATTGCTGGTGTAGGAGGTCTTTCCTGCCCAGTTGATGCCCCAGGTGCCGTCCATGTCCCAAGGAGCGATGGTGAGGCGGTTGCCTTCTGCACCGCTCTTGTCATAGACCGCCCAGTGCATGTTCTTGCCGTGGTTGTCGGTGGCGAGCATGAGTTCGATGAAGAGATAGTAGTCGCGGACGACGGGGTAGTCGAACATGCTCTTCACGGCTGCGCCGAAATCGACGTCGTTGGCACAAGCCACGAAGTTCACGGCGTTGTAGAGAGGCTGCCAATCGACGGCTTCTTCCTCGAAGTCGGGATATTTCAACTCATACTCTCCCCAAACCTCGGTGCCGAGGGTGTTGGAGTAGGCAGACGGAGCCGTGTGAGGATAGTAGTCGGAATCGATGTCGTGACCCATGAAGACCTCATAACTCCACTGCGAGGACTTGTAGAGCACGCCGTGGATTTCTTCTTTTCCGGTGGTGCTGCTGGCAGCGTCCTTATACTTCTTCAACTTCATCTGCTTGCGGTCGAGTTTCTCGGTCATGCAGTAGAGTCCGTGGTATTTTCCGTTGAGGAAGACTTCAACGAACTTGCCTCGCGTGCCGGTGAGGGCTTTCTTCTCGCGGTCCTTATAATAAGGAGGCGTGACGAAGTCGTTCCAAAGGTCGGTGCTGACGCGGTTTCTCATGCAGGCGGGGTCAATCGCCATGGCGTCGAGAATCCAGTTGTTGTCCTCGCGAAGCCCGAAGTACTGTCTATCGACGGAGTTGCCTTCTTCGTCACGGAGTTTGATGGCGTAGGCTTTCTTGGCGAAGCCCTGCGCCGTGGCGCCACGATAGCGGAAAGCGGCAATCACCTCGGGGTCATAGCCGGCGAGGTCGGGGTCGGTGACGCGCATGGAGCCGGTGGTGTAGGTCGTGCCGTTGCAGGACGGCATGTTGATTTCGACCAAGGGGAGATAGGTGAACTGCACCTGTGCCGTGGAGCGGAGCGTGCCGTCTTCGTCGTAGAGTTGGAGGGAATAGGTCTGCTCGCAATTGACATCGCTGAAGTCGATGACGTGGGTCTCGGCGTCGGGAGTGAGTCCGTTCAACTTCAGAGTGAAGTTCTCATAGCCGGACTTAAAGACGGCTTCGAGCGTCGGCGTCCAAGCCGCACCGTTGCGAACGGGCGAGGGCAGCGGAGAATACCAAATGTTGGAGTTCGTGTCGCGAACGACGTCCTTGCCGCTGATGCGGATGGCTTCGACAGCCGTGGTCATGGCAATTTCTCCGGTGGGTTTGTCCTCTCCGCCGTCGAAGTTGATGCCTTGTCCGGTGAGGTTGTTCAAGTGGCGGGTGTCGGCAGAGGTGAAGACGAAACTGGAGGTCACGCTGAGGTCGCCGAGAGGCACGACGTTGCCGGAGGTGGAGGACCAGTATCTGTAGGAACTCTGCTCCAAACCGGAGACGCTGCCCGTGCTGAGGTTGTCCGTCTTCATCAGCGAGTAGCCGGAATAGATGGTAGCGGCATATTTGTCAATCTTCCACATTCCGCCGCCTGCATTTTGCGAGAGGACGTTCACGCCGTGTCCGTTGTAGGCGTCAGTGGTGGAGTAGTCGGTGAAGACGAGGCGACCGTCCTCGGTGAAGAGGCGCACGAGCGTTCCGCTTGTGGTGAAGTAGAAGTGGGTGCGTTCTTCGGGATTGTCGGTCAGTTCGAGCGCGTCGGTGCCGGCTTTGACATATTTGTTCTGCTTGAGGTTCAAGATGCTGTAGAGGACGGGGTTGGACGTGTCGGTCGTTCCGACGATGGGGCTATCGACTCCGACGCGTTCCCAATATTCTCCCTGCTCGCTCTGTCCGCGGGTGTTGCGGAGGAACTCGGTGTCGGCATCGGGGTCGGTGGTGACGCCCTCGAAGGTGATGCCGAAACTTGCGAGATAGTTCAGGTGGCGCTGGTCGGCAGAAGCGAAGGCGAAGGTGGAGCCTGCATCGACGTCCCAAAGACCGACGTAGTTGCCGCCGTAGTCATTCCAAGAGAGTTTGGAGCTTTGCTTGAGATAAGGACTCTGCGTCGTGTCGTCCTCGGGCAGGTCGGTGAGTTTGGTGAGAGAGTAGCCGTCCATGCTCTGATAGGAGTCATCGAAGAGTCCGGTTTCCCAGTTGATTTGCCAGATGTTGGCGTCGGTGGTGCCGTTCTCAAGGCTGAGACCGTTGCGACCTTCGTTGTAAGAATAGAAAGCGGTCTTGACATAGTCTCCCGTGGAGGTATAGACCTGCACGCCGTTGCCGCTCTGCACGAAGTAGAAGGCAGAGGCTTGGTCTTCGTTGGAGGTTTGAGAAAGCACGCCGGCGGAAGCGACGACATATTGCTGACGGCGGAGGTTGATGATGGTGTAGAGGACGGGGTTGGAGGTGTCGGTCGTATAGACCACCGGCTGCGAAAGTCCTACTCTCTCCCAGTAGGCGCCGGAGGGAGTGACGCCTTTGTCTTCCGTGGTAGGCGTGGGGTCGGGTTTGTCTTCCCCGCCGCTAATCACGCTGTTGCCGTCTTCGTCGAAAATCGTGAAGAGTTCGTTGTCGCTGCCGGAGTTGCCGGTGTAGGTGCCGACGAGATAGGTGCCGTCGGTGCGGATGTTGAACCACTGGGTGATTTCGCGGACGTTGCTGATGGTGAGATAGCCGTCGGAGGTCTCCGTGAAGTTCCACTCGGTGGTGGTGCCGGAGAGCGAGGAGGAGAGACGGAGTCCCTTGGCTACGCCCTCTTCGCGCACACTACTATATATAATGTACTCGTTGGAGACGGCGTTGCGGATGGAGTAGCCTCCGTTTGTGCCTGATTCGACATACCACCACGCATCGGCGGGAATGTCGGAGGAGGTGACGTCATAGTAAATCAACGCCTGCGAGCCATGGTTGCTGCCAAGCACCATGTTGCCCGTGCCGTTGAATCGTTTGCTGATGAAACGATACTTCTTGGAAGCATCGAAACTGACAGCTGCCTGTGCACCCAGCAGGAATGCACACAAAGCAAAGAGAAGGAGTGAGAAACGTTTCATGTGTATGAAAAAGGTCAAAAAGTCAAAGAGTCAAAGAGTCAAAGAGGTCGGAGTCGCTTCGCTCCGGTCTAAAAGGTCTAAGGGGTCTAAGGGGTCAAAGAGGTCAAAGAGTCAAAGAGGTCGAAAGGGTCAAAAGGGTTGGCGCGGAGGTCAGAGGGTTGAGAGGGTTGAGAGGTTGAGAGGTTGAGAGGCTTGAGAGGCTTGAGAGGTTGAACCGGTCACCGACTTTTTGACCTTTTTGACCCCTTTGACCTCTTTGACCTCATTAATCTCTTTGACCTCTTTGACCTCATTAATCTCTTTGACCTCTTTGACCTTATTGTTTGACAAACTTGAAGTGTTTGAAATAGACTTGCAGGTCACGTCCGCTGACGTTCGTGATGCGGAGTTTGCGGGCGGTCATGCCGCCGAGTTCGTTGCCCGTGTGGATGACGGGGTCGTTGTCGCTGTAGTGCAGGAGGCTGACTTCCTTCCATGCGCCGTTGGTGAAGAGTTCGAGACGGAAGTTCTCTGCCACCTTGGGCACGCCGAAGTTGAAGTCCATGCCGGCGAAGGTGATGTCGCGGTCGCCTTCAATCGTGAAGGAGCCGTCTTTCTGCCAGTTGATGACTTCCAGTGCGGGAGCCACGCTGACGTCGTTGCCTCTGACGCTGACGGGGAGCAGGGCGAGTTGTGCGACGTCGGAAGTGAGTTTGAAGGGATTATAGTCGGCAGATGACTCGAGCGAAGTACCGTTCTGCTGATTGTAGGCGGTGACCGTGGCGGTGAAGAGTTTGTTCAACATGGGGAGCATCACCTTCGTGCCGACTTTGATGCCGGGTTGAAGCGCGTGGCGCACGTCGGAGTTTTCCAACTCATACATTTCCAAAGTCTTCTTCTTCGCGGCGTCATAGAGCGCTTGGAAGCTCTTGCCTCCGACGGCGGCACTGCCTTCCTTCAGACAGACTGCCATGCAAGCCACGTCATAGCCGTAGGCAGCGAGGTTCTTGCCTTGCAGCAGCCAGGGACGGAGTTCACGGTTGAGTTCGGGGTTGGAGCGGTCTGCCAAGAGGGCATCGACGGCTTTGTCGAGGCGCGTGCAGGTTTCCTGCAATTCCTTCAGTGCGCCTGCCTCGCCGCTTTCCACGCGCTTGGCGAGCGGCAGGAGTTCATCGCCTTCTTCGCGACGGAAACCGTGACCGTTCTGACCGAGGTCTTTGTTGTAGAGAGCGAAGGTGCGCAGTGCGTCATAGTTTCCGGGCAGCACCTCGCGCAAACCTGCTTCCCAGTCTTTCTGAGAGTCGTAAGCCTGCATGTTCCAAGTGTAGTCGGCGATGCCGTAGAGGCTAATCTTGGAGGTCTCGGCGTGTTCCATGGGATTGCTGACGAAGCCGGACATGGTGTCGGCGATGTCGAGGTCGTTGCCGTAGGCGGGACCCATCAAAATGTGGTCGCGCACGAAGTCGCTGACGGGGAAGTTCCACCAAATGTAGGCTTTGCGGTCGATGCGGGAGTTTATCCACTCCATGGATTCTTTGTCGATGCAGTGAACGACGGTGTTACCCGTCCACATGATGTGGATGCCTTTGTTCATCTTCGTGCCGAGTGTGCGCAGATAACCTTTGGAGTCGTCAGCCCAAGCACGGTTATACTCTGTCGGGCAGAGGATGAGCGGAGCGACGTCTTTGTGGGTGGCGATGAAGTGGTCATCGACATAGTTCAGCAAATCTGCCTGCTTGTCGGCTTTTGCTCCTTCTCCCCAGATGTCGTCGAAGAAGACGGCGAAAGCGCGGATGCCGAGGGCATACATTTTCTCCAACTTTGCCATGAGGTGGTCTCTGTCCTCCACCGTCCATTTGATGTCCACACCCGGGTGAATTGCCCAGTAGAACTTCACGCCGTGCTTCTTGGCGTGCTCGTTGAGTTCTTGGATGCGGGCAGCCTCCTCTTGGGGATAGGGTTCTCTCCACTGGTTGCGGTGATAGGGGTCGTCCTTGGGACCGTAAATATAGACGTTCATTTTGTGACGGCCGTAGAACTCAATCTGACTGAGGCGGGCTTGGTGACTCCAGGGCGTGCCATAGAAGCCTTCGACCGTGCCGCGATAGGGAACGTCGGGCCAGTCCGTCACCTCTGCCTTCTGCAATTTTCCCTCTGCCATCGACGCCAGCAGCGTCTGCACGCCCCAGAAGAGTCCTGCCTCGTCGGCAGCGGCGATGACAGCGCCCTTCTTGTCAATGCGAAGATAATAGCCTTCGTGGCGGTCGGGAATCAAGTCGTTGAACTTCTTCACGCACTTGTCGCCTTTCACGCCGAGGGTCACGGCGAACGAAGCGGAGGGCGACGCGCTCACGCCGACTTTGTTTGCCTTCAGCGCGTTGGCGGCGGCGCAGTCCTTCAACGCGTCTGTCGTCACGACCTTCCACGCCGTGGGAAGCGGAAGAAATTTTGCGTCCGTCACCTTCACTTCGTGGGGCACGGGATTCACCAAAGAGATTTGTGCCGACGAGGGGAGCGTGGCAAAGAGGGCGAGGCTGCACCCCACCACTGACAAGATTCGATTCATAGAGCTAAAACGTATGTTTTTCATGTATGGTTTACTGTCTCAAAAGTGCTTCATCGCGTTGCGGCAAACAGGTTTCTTCGTCGCAACGCTGCACTTTGGGGGCAAAGTTAGGTAATCGCCTTGATTTGACCCAAAAACTTCATCAAAAATGCAAGGCGGCTCTCCCCTGCCGCCTTGTCTGTCGGACTCGAAAGCGCCCTTTTCGCAGGAGAAACGCTATGCGCCGAGTCGCTCCCCCGCCACATAGAACGGGGTGCGGGTCGTTCCCACATTGCGAACGAGACCTTGGTCACAGAACTCTCTCAGCAGGCGGCACGCCTTGCTGCGGCGGCACTGCCAAAGTCGCTCCACGTCGGCGCGGCGCAGCACATCGTGCTCGCGGAAGTAGGCGGCGAGGCGCTCCTCGTGGTCTTTCGGCTGCTCGTCCCACTGACAGGCTTTCTCGTACGGCGTGCGGTGGAAACTCATCTCGGCGAGTCGCGTCATCAACTGTTTGGCGGGGCGGAAGTTCA
>JBJEAG010000186.1:0-10649 GCA_051868855.1 Alloprevotella sp.
ATTTTTTCCTCACGCAGAATGGGACGGAATGAAAGGAATTATTTTAGAAAGGAATTTTTTGAACACGAATGTTCAGAAATTAATGGTTCACCGGGAATCCTGTGTCAGCAGGAAAAACAAAAACAAGAATAAACCCCTTGCGCTTGATGCAAAATGTCTCTTTCGAGCCATTGATGCTGCAGCCCTCAGAAACTCCTTAGAGCAAGCTCTGGATTTTCTGAGGGCTGCATCATCACCCTGTCGGGTTTTGCATCCATCACAAGGCGATAAACATGAAATAAACCTTTCTGCTGTTGCATCCTTTCTTCTTTAACGACTGTGTTTATCTTGTGTTTATCGCCTTGAAGAGGATGTGAGCCTTCTGCAAGAAGGTGGTGGCAGGCTTTCGGTTTGGACGTTAAGAGCTTGCTCTTATAAGACCAAAGCGGAAGCCGGACACCAGGGCTTTGCCCCACATCCTCTTCAAGGGGTTTAATTTGGTTTTTGTCATTCCTCATTGACACAGGATTCCCATAGTGCCCCATTAATGGCTCTTTAATGAATCAATTAATGAGCATTAATGTTTCAAACAAATTCCGTCCAATTCTGCGGATTCTGCGTGAAACAAAATCACTTTGCGGATTCTGCGTACCTTATTCGCTGAAGACGGCGGCGGGGAGGGTGCGGCAGTTGTAGGTCGAAGCCATGACTTCACCGTAGGCGCCGGCGGAGCGGAAGGCGATGAGGTCGCCGCGGCGGGAGACGGGGAGCACTTCGTTTTCGCTGAATACGTCGCTGCTCTCGCAGATGGGACCGACGACATCGTAGGTGGCGGTGGCGGTTTGGTCGGCAGCAGAGATGTTTTGGGTGAAGTGGTGGGCATCATAGAGCGCGGGGCGGATGAGGTCCGTGAAGCCGGCATCGACGATGAGGAACTTCTTCGTGTGGCCTTCTTTCACGTAGAGCACGCGGGAAATGAGGCTGCCGCACTGTGCGACGACACTGCGTCCGAGTTCAAAGTGCAACTCTTGGTCCTCGCGGAGGTTCAAGTGACGGGCGAAGACGTCGAGGTGGTCGGCGAAGGGCGGGATGGGGTTGGCGTCGGGAGCGACATAGTCAATGCCGAGTCCGCCGCCGACGTTGATGCCGGGAAGGGAGATGCCCTCGGCGCGGAGTTTCTCCTGCCATTCGTTGATGTGGTCGCAGAGGTGGCGGAAGGGCTCGGGCTCGGTGATTTGCGAGCCGATGTGATAGTGCACGCCCACCAATTCCAAGTTCTTCAACGTCTTGACGAAGCCGATGACCTGCACGAGGTCTTCGGCGGGAATGCCGAATTTGTTCTCGTTGAGTCCCGTGGTGATTTTGGCGTGGGTGTGGGCATCAATGTTGGGATTGACGCGGAGGGCAACGCGGGCAGTGACGCCGAGCGTGGCGGCAATGTCGTTGATGACCTCCAGCTCGGGCGTGCTTTCGACGTTGAAACAGCTGATGCCCGCTTGCAGGGAGAGACGTATTTCTTTGTCAGACTTTCCCACTCCGGCGAACACAATCTTGTCGGCAGGGAAGCCGGCGCGGAGTGCTGCCTGCACCTCACCTCCGGAGACGCAGTCGGCGCCGAAGCCCTCGGCTGCGATGAGTTGGAGGATGCGGGGATTGGCGTTTGCCTTGATGGCATAGTGCACGTGGAAGCGGGGATGCGCTTCTTCTGCTTTTTTCAGTTCGCTGAGCGTTTGTCGGAGAAGGGCGAGGTCGTAGAAATAGAACGGTGTCTCGATGCCTTCAAATTGGGAAAGAGGGAAGTTCATGGGAGTGGAGTGTTGTTAGTCGTGTTTAGTTGTGTATGGTTGTGTATGCGGTGTCGTGTCTCCGAGTTCTCATTTCTTGTTGAAAAGATGTTCGGAGAGGGCCTGGAGCGCTTTCTTCTTGTCGGCTTGGCGCACGAGGAAGGAGATGTTGTGGTTGCTGCCGCCGTAGGAAATCATGCGGAGAGGTACTTGGGAGAGTGCCTGGCTGACGCGGGATTCGAAGCCGACGTTGCCCCAGCGAAGGTCGCCGACGACACAGATGATGCACATGTCGGGGTCGGTTTCGACTGTACCGTATTTCCTCAACTCTTCCATGATGGTGACGAGGCGGGCGGGGTTGTCGATGGTGACGGTGATGCCGACTTCGCTGGTGGTGACCATGTCAATGGGAGTCTGGTTTCGCTCGAAGATTTCAAAGACTTTGCGGAGGAAACCGGTGGCGAGGAGCATTCGGGAGCTGACAATCTTGATGGCGGTGATGCCGTCCTTGGCTGCCACGGCTTTGATGGTGCCCGGCTGCATGCGGTTGTCGATGATGGTGCCCGGCGCGGAGGGGTCCATGGTGTTGAGCAGACGCACGGGCACTCCGGCATAGCGTGCGGGCTGGATGCAGGTGGGGTGGAGAATCTTGGCTCCGAAATATGCCAACTCGGCGGCTTCCTCGAAGTTCAACTGGCGCACGGGCGAGGTGTTCTCGACAAAGCGCGGGTCGTTGTTGTGCATTCCGTCGATGTCGGTCCAGATTTGAATCTCGTCGGCATAGATGGCGGCGCCGATGAGACAGGCGGTGTAGTCAGAGCCGCCGCGTTGCAGGTTGTCGGTCTGTCCGAGGTGGTTCAGACAGATGAAGCCCTGCGTGATGTAGAGTTCATAGTCGGGATGGCGCTCGAGGATGGCGGTGAGGTTCTTCTTGATGTAGGGTTGGTCGGGTTCGCCGTTGGCATCGGTCTTCATGTAGTGCAGTGCTCCGATGAGTTTGACCTTGACGCCTTGTTCGACGAGGTAGTTGGTTACCATGTTGGTGCTCATGAGTTCGCCCTGTGCGAGGATTTCCTTCTCGAGTGCGGGAGTGAACTCCTCGGTGGTGAGGCTGTGGAGATGGCGGAAAATCTCGTTCAGCAAATTGCGCGTTTTCTCGGCGGCGTCTTCGGTGGCATAGAGTTCCTCGACGTGGTGGAGATAGGTGTTGCGCAGTTTGTTGATGATGTTGTTGGCAGCCTCGGGATTATTTTTCTGAATGTAGTCGGCGATTTCAACGAGTTGGTTGGTGGTGCCGGACATGGCGGAGAGCACGACAATCTTCTGTTCTCCGTCGTGGATGAGTTGGCACACGCTTTTCATGCGTTCCGGGGAACCCACGGAGGTTCCGCCAAATTTCAGGACTTTCATGTGTGTATATATAATAATAAGGTGTGGGGTGATTCAAAAATTATTCGGCAGCGGACTCTGCGGGCGCGTCATCTTTGTCGTTCTCGGGCTGCGAGGAACCGGACTCGGTGATTTGTCCGTCGGCGCAGCGATAGACAACTCCGGGGAAGAGCCCGGGGAGGTTGAGGTTGTGGGTGACCATGATGACGGCTGCGCCTTCTTCGCGAGCGTTCTGGAAGATTTGCATGATTTGTCTGCCCGTCTCGGGGTCAAGGTTGGCGGTGGGTTCGTCGGCGAGAATGATTTGCGGGTGGTTGAGCAGGGCACGTGCGATGCAGACGCGCTGCTGTTCGCCGCCGGAGAGTTCGTGGGGGAAGCAGTCGGCACGGTTTGCCATGCCCACCGTTTCGAGCACCTCTTGGATGCGTCCGGGACGTTGTTTCTTCTTCCATCCCGTGGCTCGCAGAACGAAGTCGAGGTTTTGGCGCACGGTCTGGTCGCGCAGGAGTTGGAAGTCTTGGAAGACGATGCCGATTTTCTTGCGCAACGCGGGGAGGTGGCGGCGTTTGAGACGGAAGAGGTCGTTGCCGAGCACCTCCGCTTTTCCATTGTTCGGTTTCAACTCGCCATAGAGCATTTTCAGGAGCGAGGTTTTTCCCGTTCCCACTTTTCCGGTGATGTAGATGAAATCTCCGCCTTCGGCATGGAAGTCCACGTGACTGAGGATGGGGTCACTGCCGTTGCGAGAGAGGGAGAGGTCAGATAGTTGTATGAGCATTTTGAGGGGTCAAAGAGTCAAAGAGGTCAAAGAGACAAAGAGACTAAGAGTCAAAGAGTCGAAGAGTCAAAGAGTCAAAGAGTCGAAGAGTCAAAGAGTCAAAGAGTCGAAGAGTCAAAGAGACAAAGAGACAAAGAGTCAAAGAGGTCAAAGAAGTCAAAGAGTCGAAGGGTCAAAGAGTCGAAGAGGGGTCTATCCCAACCCCTCCCTAAAGGGAAAGGCTAAGTTCCTTCCATTAATGTTCATCAATGGTCTCGTGAATGTCTCATTAAGAACAGAATTAATGAAGGATTAATGAATCAATTAATGAGCATTAATGGAGAGAGAGAAGAGAACGCAGAAGAGAGGGGAGAGGAAAACAGCGATGCTGTTGCCGTCAATCCAGTTTCAGCACGGCGAGGAAGGCTTTTTGGGGAACTTGCACGTTTCCAATTTCCTTCATGCGCTTCTTGCCTCGTTTTTGTTTCTCGAGGAGTTTGCGCTTTCGGCTGACGTCGCCACCGTAGCACTTCGCCGTCACGTCCTTGCGCACTTGCTTGACGGTTTCGCGGGCAATGATTTTGGCACCGATGGCGGCTTGGATGGCAATGTCGAATTGCTGACGCGGCAACAGTTCCTTCAGTTTTTCGCACATTCGGCGACCGAACGTGACGGAGTTATCGACGTGGGTCAGCGTGGAGAGGGCATCGACGGGCTCGCCGTTGAGGAGGATGTCCAACTTGACGAGGCGTGAGGGACGGAAGCCGACAGGATGATAGTCAAACGAGGCATATCCCTTCGAAATACTCTTCAACTTGTCGTAGAAGTCGATGACGATTTCCGCCAGCGGCATGTAGTAGTGCAACTCCACGCGGTTGCCGGAGACATATTCCTGCTTGATGAGTTCGCCTCGTTTGCCGAGACAGAGGGTCATGATGTTGCCGATGTAGTCTGTGCGGGTGATGATGGAGGCTTTGATGTAGGGTTCCTCGATGTGGTCGATTTCCGTTTGGTCGGGCATGCCGGCGGGGTTGTGAACCTCCTTCATGTTGCCGTGTTTGTCATAGACCTGATAGCTCACGTTCGGCACGGTCGTGATGACGTTCATGGCGAACTCGCGGTCGAGGCGTTCCTGGATGATTTCCATGTGGAGCAGTCCGAGGAAGCCGCAACGGAAACCGAAGCCCAGCGCCACAGACGATTCGGGTTGGAAGGAGAGGGAGGCGTCGTTCAAACGGAGTTTCTCGAGGCTGGCACGCAATTGCTCGAAGTCTTCAGTCTCGATGGGATAGACGCCGGCGAAGACCATCGGCTTTACTTCTTCAAAGCCCGCGATGGCTTCCGCGCAGGGATTTTCGACGGTGGTGAGGGTGTCGCCGACCTTCACTTCGGTGGCAGTCTTGATGCCGCTGACGATGTAGCCCACGTCGCCGCAACTGAGGGTGGGGCGGGGCTGAAGTTCCATTTTCAGCACACCAATCTCGTCGGCGTTATATTTCTTTTTCGTATTGACGAAGAGCACTTCCTCTCCGGTTTTGAGACTGCCGTTGACAATTTTGAAATAGGCGATGATGCCTCGGAAGGGGTTGAAGACGGAGTCGAAGACGAGTGCTTGAAGCGGTGCGGAGGGGTCGCCCTTGGGAGCAGGGATGCGGGTGACGACGGCGTTCAAGACGTCCTCCACTCCTTCGCCGGTTTTTCCGGAGGCGTGGATGATTTCCGAGCGGTCGCAGCCGAGCAAATCGATGATTTCGTCCTCCACTTCTTCGGGCATGGCGTTCACCATGTCACACTTGCTCAAGACGGGGATTATCTCGAGGCTGTGGTCAATCGCCATGTAGAGGTTGGAAATGGTCTGTGCCTGCACGCCTTGTGTGGCATCGACCAGCAACAGACAGCCTTCGCAGGCGGCGATGCTGCGGGAGACTTCGTAGGAGAAGTCCACGTGTCCCGGAGTGTCGATGAGGTTCAGACGGTAGTCCTCGCCTTCAAAACGATAGTTCATCTGAATGGCGTGGCTCTTGATGGTGATGCCTCGTTCTCGTTCAAGGTCCATGTCGTCGAGCATCTGTCCTTCCGTCACTTTGATGGTTTGGGTGTATTCCAACAGACGGTCGGCGAGGGTGCTCTTTCCGTGGTCGATGTGGGCAATGATGCAAAAGTTACGAATGTGATTCAAGGGGAGAAGGGTCTAAAGGGTCAAAAAGAGACAAAGAGTCAAAGAGTCAAAGAGACTAAGAGACTAAGAGACTAAGAGACAAAGAGTCAAAAGGGTCAAAGAGTCGGGGTCGCTTCGCTCCGGTCAAAAAGACAAAGAGTCAAAAAGACAAAGAGTCAAAGAGTCAAAGAGTCGGGGTCGCTGCGCTCTGGTCAAAGAGTCAAAGAGTCAAAGAGTCAAAGAGGTCGGCGCGAACTCTAAGTTCCTCCATTAATGTTCATTAATCGATTCATTAATTGTCCATTAATTCTATTCTTTTAATGAGAAATTAATGAGAAAATTAATGGGCATTAATTGAGAGGAAAGAGTGGGGCAGGTGGCTCCGAACTTGGTGCGCTCAATCAAACTTTTCGGCGTCGCGGAAGGAGACGGCGTGGGTGAGGTCTTTCTCGCTCAGAACCACCTCGTCGCCGCCGATGGGCCAGCGGATGGCGAGTTCCGGGTCGTCGAAACGGATGGAGCATTCGGCTTCGGGGGCGTAGCGGTTGTCCACCTTGTAGGTGAAGACGGCTGTGTCGCTCAGCACCTGGAAGCCGTGGGCGAAGCCTCGGGGAATGAAGAGCTGGCGGTTGTTCTCGGCGGAGAGTTCGACGGCGACGTGGCGACCGAAGGTGGGGGAGGACTGACGAAGGTCCACTGCCACATCCACGACAGTGCCTTGGAGCACTCTGACGAGTTTTGCCTGCGAGGCATCGCCTTTTTGGAAATGCAGTCCGCGCAGTACGCCGCGCGATGACTTCGACTGGTTGTCCTGCACGAAATGCACGTCGTGGCCGAGCACTTCGTTCAGTTCGCTTTCTCTCCACGTCTCCATGAAATAGCCGCGGGCATCACTGAACACCTTCGGTTCGATGATCCACACGCCGGGTATTTCGGTTTCAATGTAATTCATTCAATATATATATAAGGTGCGGCGGAGCCGCGTTTTAGGTTTTAAGTTGGCATTGGCGTAAGTTTGTGCGGCGCTTACGCACCGCGGACGGAGGGTTTTTTTTGACGACAACAGAGACAACGAGAGACAACACTTGGTCATTGAACCGCGGCTCTGCCGCTGCTTACGCTCCCGCTTTCACCGTCATTTTCTCGTCTTTGAGGTCGAGCACGAGGCTGTTTTTCTTTTCAGCGCCGGTGTCAAGGAGGAAGTCGCAGAGCGGGTCTTCGACGTATTGCCGCACGGCGCGTTTCAGCGAGCGCGCACCGTATTGCGCATCGAAACCTTTGCTGAGGATGAACTGCTTGGCGTTGTCCGTGATTTGCAGCGCATAGCCCATTTCCTTCACTCTGCCGAGGAGGTCCTTGAGTTCGAGGTCCGTGATTTGCGAAGCATTCTCTTTGTTCAGCGGGTTGAACACGATTATCTCGTCGAGGCGGTTCAGGAACTCGGGGGCAAACTGCTTTTTCAGTGCGTTCATGATGACGCCGCGTGCCTTTTCGGGGGCAATTTCGTCGCGGTTACGGTCGAAGCCCATGCCGGCGCCGACTTCGCGAAGTTGTCGTGTGCCGCTGTTGGAGGTCATGACAACGAGCGTGTTGCGGAAATCTGCCGTCACGCCGTTGCCGTCGGTGAGGCGTCCTTCGTCCATGACTTGCAGGAGCGTGTTGAACACGTCGGGGTGTGCCTTTTCGATTTCGTCGAGGAGCACGACGGAGTAGGGTTTACGTCTCACTCGGTCCGTCAGTTGTCCGCCTTCTTCATAGCCGACATAACCCGGAGGGGCGCCGACGAGGCGGCTGACGCTGAACTTTTCGCCATATTCGCTCATATCCACTCGGATGAGCGCGTCTTTGCTGCCGAAGAGTTGTTCGGCGAGGCATTTCACGAGATAGGTCTTGCCGACGCCGGTGGGTCCGACGAAGAGGAAGGTGCCGATGGGACGGTCGCCGCCGCTCAGACCGAGACGGTTGCGCACCAAAGCGCGTGCCACCTGTTCCACCGCGTTGTCCTGTCCGACGATGCGTTCGCGGAGCACGGCGCCGAGGTTCTTCAGACGTTCCGTGTCGCTTTCGCGCACTTTGGTCACGGGCACGCCGCTCATCATGGAGACCGTCTCTGCCACGTCGTTTTCATCGACGCTGACCGGCGAGTTCTTCTGCTGTTCCTCCCAGCGCTGACGCATTTCTTGGAGTTGTGCGGCGCGTTGCTGAATGACGTCGCGGAGTTGTGCGGCGCGCTCGTAGTCCTGACATTTGGCGGCTTGGAGTTTTTCTTCCGTCAGTCTGGCGATTTCGTTTTGAATGTCGGTCAGTTCGCTCGGCATTTCGCGGAAGCGGATGCGTGCTTTTGCGCCTGCTTCGTCCATGGCGTCGATGGCTTTGTCGGGGAGCACGCGCCCGTTGATGTAGCGTGCCGTCAGCGAGACACAAGCCTGCAGAGCCTCATCGGAGAAAGTCGTGTTGTGGTGCTGTTCGTAGCGAGGACGGAGTTGTTTCAGGATGGCGAGCGTCTCATCCGGCGAGGCGGGGCTGAGGAGAATCTTTTGGAAACGACGCTCCAGTGCCGCGTCCTTTTCGATTGATTTTTTGTATTCGGAGGTAGAAGTTGCCCCGATGCACTGCATTTCTCCGCGAGCCAATGCCGGTTTCAGCATGTTCGCGGCGTCCAATGAGCCCGGAGCGGAACCCGCACCGATGATGGTGTGGATTTCGTCGATGAAAACGATGATTTCCTTGTGGCTTTTCACTTCCTCCAAGAGTTTTCTCACTCTTTCTTCAAACTGTCCTCTGAACTGTGTGCCCGCCACGAGCGTCGCCATGTTCAGTGTGACGATTCGTTTGTTCTCCAGCGGCGCCGGCACGTTTTTGGAGGCGATGAGTTGGGCGATGCCTTCGACCACGGCGGTCTTGCCGACGCCGGGCTCGCCGATGAGCACGGGATTATTCTTTTTTCTGCGGCAGAGAATCTGCATCACGCGCAGCGTTTCCGTCTGTCTGCCCACGACGGGGTCCAGTGCGCCTTCCTCGGCGAGTGCGGTGAGGTCGGTGCAGAATTTGTCAATGATGGGCGTTTTGGATTTGTCAGCAGTGCGTGTGGTTGTGCCTTCTGCTGAGGAAGGCGATTGTGCGTTTTCTCCCCTTGTGGCGTCGGGTTCGTCTTCAGCGAAGTCGAAACCGCCCAGCGGCATGGAGGAGAGAAAGTTATGATGTTTTTGCTGAGTCATGTGAGTCTTGTGTGGTGAGTGTGTGTCTGTGATTTTGGGATGAGGGAGCGGTCTCTGCGGCGCGGCGAGTTTCGGTTGTGAAGCTCGGCGGAGATGGTTTCAATGAACCGCTTGTTTCGTTAATTCATTAATCGCTTGCAAATTTAGCACAACTCTTTGATTTGGTGAAACGTTTGGGCGTGAAACTGCACTTGTCCCGCGTCTTTTGCGTCATAGAAGTGTCGGAATTTGACAAGCCAGTGCCCTTCGTCGTCTGTGAACACCACTTTGGGGCGGCATCCTCCGCTGTTTCCGCTTTTGTGAAGCAGAAGTTCAGCATCCGTGTCTTGCTGTTCCCTGAGCACTTCCAATGCTTTTTTCTGCAGTTGGTCAAAATCGGGCATTTCCTCCTCTTTTCCAATCAGAGTTTCGGGCATATAGGTCAATGCTCCCATTCCGGCATTTCCCACGATGCTAAGTCGTTCAAGGCTGGAGAGTTGGCGGTCATCGAATCCTTCCTTGAGCAAAGTTTTGTGAAGCAGATATCTGCCGTATCCGTCGGGAAGGCTGTCTTCAAATATGCCAAAGTTGCCGAGCGTGGATTTCGACAGGAACACGCCTGCTTTCAGCGGAAGTTCCAGAGGTGAAATGCTGAACCCCTGCGCAAGCCAATGAGGAGCATACTCAAAAGCCAAGCGTCGGTCGTCGTTCGTGCGCGAAATCACGCCAACTTCTCTGTCGTGATAAGATACGGTTAGGCGGTTGATTTTCTTCATAGTTTGTGTGCTCTTCTTTTGCCTTGGTTACGTCTGATTTGCGTGAGTTCTTCCATGGTGGAGAACTTTGGTTCAGAGAAAAGGTGTTTCACCTCGGAAACATATCCGAGCGCGATGGCAAGTTGAATGAGATTTTTCAGGGAAATGAGTCCTTTCTGTTCAAATCTCACGATGTTGCTGAGTGCCACGTCCGACTTTTCTGCCACCATTTCTCGCGTCATGTTTTTCTCCACGCGCCGTTTGCGGAAATCATCGGCAATGTCTCGGGAGATGTCGTCGGCATTGTCCAAGGTGAAGCCTTCCAGAAGAGATAACATATTATCCATAACGTGAGGATTTGTTGCTTAAATGATATTATATTATCGCTTGCAAATTTAGCACTACTCTTTGATTTGGTGAAACGTTTGGGCGTGAAACTGCACCTCCTATATTATCTTCATCCCGTCCATTTTATGCGTGCAAACATTTGAGAAACAAATTATCGGTCAGCAGTAAAAACATCATTCGCGGACGGCGTGGCAACGTTCTTATCTGCCGATTTGTCGTTTCTGTCTGCCGACTCGTTGGTTTTCATCTTAAGGCGAAAGCATTTTCATCTTAAGGCGAAAG
>JBJEAG010000187.1:0-10631 GCA_051868855.1 Alloprevotella sp.
ACCAAGCCCGAATCCGATAGCAACGCAGCAGATTGGCTATTATGACACACCGCCAACAGCGACCGCCTTCGGCGGATTCTCCTTGAACCGTCGCAGGGTGGCAATTAAAACTCAAAACTTGAAACTTTATATTCTGCGGCTTCGTCCCTTTTTTATGCGTAAATCTTTCTTTCTCTTTTCGTTTGCTTTGTGTTTAATGTGCTCCTGCTCTTCGGGCAAGGCGGCGCGTCCTTCTGCTCACGAGGCGGAGGATAGTTCTGTGTGTGTGACGGACTCTTCGGCTGAAACTTCTGTGTCGAATGAGAATGCGGTGGAGATTGACTACACTCGCGCCGATTCACTCCGTGTCGTGGAACTCTTGAAACTGCAGCAGCCGAGCGACGAAACGTCCGACGTGCTTTTCATTGCTCGTCAGTTCTTGGGCACGCCCTACGTGGGTGCCACCCTCGAGAAACCCGGCGAGGAACGCTTGGTGGTGAACCTCCGTCAGTTGGACTGCACCACTTTCGTGGAGACCGTCTGCGCCTTGGTGCAGACCCGCCGAGACGGCAGTGTGTCGTTTGCAGACTATTGCGCTCATCTCCGCAATCTTCGCTATCGTGACGGTCGTTGCGCCATACTGTCGCGTTTGCACTATTTCTCTTGGTGGACTGCCGACAAAGTGGAGCGCGGGCTCATGACGCCTGTACGTTTTCCCGAGTCGTTGGTCGAGAAACATCGTTTTGTCGTGAGTTACATGAGCGACCATCCCGACGCCTATCCTTTTTTGAAAAACAATCCGGAGCGCACAGACTCCATCCGTCTCATGGAGCGCGAAACGCCCGCCGACGGCATCATGTTGCCGCAGCGCCACACGGCATTGTCGGCGTTGAAGTTGAAGAGCATTGCCGACGGCGACGTGATTGGTGTCATCACCACCAAAGCCGGGCTGGACTATGCCCACGTCGGTTTCGCCGTATGGGGCAAGGACGGCAAACTTCATTTGCTCCACGCCTCCTCGCAATTCCACAAGGTTTTGGAAACGTCCGAGACGTTGCACGACTATCTGACCCGCCGCTCCTCCTTCCTCGGCATCGGTGCTTGGAGGTTGAAGTAGGAGAGGGGAACGTGTGCAATAATATATATACGCTAATAAAAGGAGTGCGAAAAAACTATGCAAACTATACACTGAACTATACATTTCACTGAAAATCAAAGTCGTGCAGTGTGTATAGTTGGCGCGAAAACTATACACAAACTATACACGGAACTATACATACGTTGAGATTGCTGCCCACGGTGGCGCGGACGCGATTCATCGCGTCCGCGCCACCGTGGCAACTGTTTGCTTTTCAGTGGTCTGTACGCCAGCGTCACTGTGGACAGCGGATGCCGAGATGAGCGACCTTCATGTTTCTTCATCCATTATTTTCTGAAAGAATGTTCATTTTCCGACGCCGTGGCAACACTCTTTCCCTAAGCACCGTCACTCGTTTCTAAGGAGGACATACTTTTTTCTAAAGAGTAGTTACTTACCGCCCGTCGGGCGGTAAAGTTACCACTCGTCGGGCGGTAAACATGCCGCTCGTCGGGCGGTAATGTTACCGCTCGTCGGGCGGTAAGTAACGAGTCGGCAGAAAGAAGTGACAAGTCGGCATGAAGGAGTGTCGAGCCGGCGTGAAGAAACATCACTCCCCAAGGATATAATCATAACAAAAGCACGCATAGCCTTGAACTTTCTCGTTTTCGTCAAGCGTGGCAATACTATTTCCTAAAGCTCCGTCACTATTTTCTAAAGACTCGTTACTTACCGCCCCAGCGGCGGTAAACTTACCGCGGCACGGCGGTAATGTTACCGCGGCACGGCGGTAAACTTACCGTCCCTCGGGCGGTAAGTGACGACTCGGCGTGGAGGAATGACAAATCCCAAGAAAAAAGTATCGCCACGCCGTCCGCGAACGACTTTACTTCAGAAAAAATGGCTGAAGAAACATTCGTTTGATTCGAATAATCCACGTGTTCAAAAGCTCCTCCTTCAGGAGGGGAAGGGGGAGGCTCCCTGTGTATAGTTTCGTGTATAGTTTGTGTATAGTTTGTGCGCCAACTATACACACTGAAACCTATTGAAGTTCAGTACAATGTATAGTTATGTGTATAGTTTGCATAGTTTTTTTCGTACCTTTTTTATTACGTATAGTGT
The DNA here is from genome assembly GCA_051868855.1 of Alloprevotella sp. Taxonomy (GTDB): domain Bacteria; phylum Bacteroidota; class Bacteroidia; order Bacteroidales; family Bacteroidaceae; genus Alloprevotella. The sequence continues at coordinate 2,180 of JBJEAG010000187.1, forward strand.
AGTGTAAGCGAAGCGCGTCCAAACCCTACACTACTCGTTCAAAATTTTTTGATTGGAGAGCAGAAAAAAAGACTGCGTCGGCACGGGGCTGACGCAGTCTTTATCTTGGGTTCCGGCGGAACTGAACGGTTTCAGTTCGGAGCACCGGAGTAGGGTGTTAGTTCGGGAATACCGGTCTGTTCTGGAGTTTTGCCTGTACGTTGGAGATGGCTTCCACCATTCCGTCGGGCATGGCTTGGATTTCTCCGCTTTCGACGAGGGCATCCATGTCATTCTTGAACTCGTTGTACATGTCGGGGGTGATAATCATCCACTTGTTGCCGTAGTCGCCGATGCGCATTGCCACTTGGCGAAAGAAGCCCCAGCGTTCGAAGTAGGGGAGGAGATTGTATTTCGTGATGCGGGAAAGCTTGCGCACCCAGTTCATCATGAAGGGAGCGGAGTTCTGATACCAGTGGTTTCCTTTGACGAGGTAGCCTTCCGTGTTCCAGCAGCTGGTGGGATAGTCAGCCAAGAACTTGTCGTATTTGTTGTTCTTGTTGCCGTTCATGGCAGAGGCGAGGAGTTCATATTTATCGACAGCGCCTTGCTTTTCAACCTGCGAACCGTTTTCGTCGTCGTTCTGACGGAGACTTTCATACCAGTCGATTGCCACGTCGGGCACGCCGTTCTGAACGAAGTAGTCATAGACGAAGAGGAAGGGGCAGAGGGTTTCACCGACACCGACTTCGTGGATGGAGACGGCTTTGGTAGGATCAACGGCGTACTGAGTGATGGTGGTGTTGTCTTTCATGGAAAGAGCAAACTCACGTGCTTTGGTGCTCACCAGTTCGCTTGCGTTCTCGTATGCCAACTGGCGCTTTGTGCTCACGAGCGATGCAGGAGCACCATCTGTTTCGTCGGCATAGACATTGGAATAGTCGTGGTTGAGGAAGATGTTGCGAGCGTTGGCATATTGACTTTTGGAATCCACGGTGCCGTCGTTGGTTCCCGTCATGCGGTTGTTGGTGTAGCCCATGCGCATGATGTTGAAGTAGGAGTTCATGTTGTTGCTGACTTCGCCGAGACCGGACCAGCAGAAGTAGGGCAGCATCTGGTGCTGATGTCCCCATTCGTGGGAGAGACCCCAGATGACGTCTTCGTCGTTATAGACGAGGGTCTTGCAGCTGAGCACGCGAGGCTCTTGGTCCACGTGGAAGCTGACGCCGCGTCCGCCTTGGAACATGTAGTAGGTGAAGTTCACATAGGCACCGGTGTAGTTGTTGGGCGTGCGGTTATACTTGTGCAGACCGAGGAGGTCTTGTTCCCAGATGGCGAGGGAGTCCATGACGTGGATGAACTGGCGATAGCCGAGGGAGGTTCCGTCGGTGGCGACGCAGTTTCCATAGAGACCCGTGGAGCGCTGGGTGGGGAAGTAGTCTTTGACGCCGCGGCTGGTCCAGATGGAGTGCACGTTGTTTCCGACCACGTCCATGCAGATGTTGGGAGCGTCGGCGCACATCTGGTGCATTTCTTCGTTGGTCTTGTCGAGGCTGAGATAGCCGTTCACCTCTCCGTTGATGAAGTGAACCTTGATGGCGGGTTTGAGTTCCCAGTTCACGTCGGAATAGTAGCAGACGTAGGCGAGACCATCGTAGGCAAAGGGATAGTCAATGATGTTGATGCCGTTCGTGATGGTGTAGTCATATTCTTGGGGGTTACCTCCGTCGAAGTTGCCGCTGCACTTTCCTTCAAACCAAGCGATGATGTGGAGAGGAATGCTCTGTCCTTCTTCGAGACCGCTGACAGCGATGGCGTGTTTGCCCTTGCTGATGTTGATGCCGGTGACGCCGGAGTTCTGGTCGTAGTACTTTCCGGGAGCGTTCATGGCATCGGAGAAAGCCTGCGGGGAGATGCGGCAGATGTAGTCAGCCACGCGATAGTTCTTGTCGTAGGTTCCGTCGAAGAGAGCCTGTGCGAGAGGAGCGACGAAGTCGTCATCGATGGCGTTGATGTCATCCTGTGTCACACCTTCTTTGAGTTCGGAGAAGGAAGAGTCCTTGAAGATGCTGAAGAGTGAGGAGCGCTTGTCGATGCCGAATTGCATTTCTGCGCAGCTGGCATAGTTCCCGCTTCCGCTGAACACCTCAAACTTGATGGATTTGACGTTGGTGAGCGGAGTGTCGAAATCGTGGCGGTGGGTTCCGAAGGTCTGTTGCCAGTCCAAATCACTGACGAGCGTGTAGCCTTCTTCATCGCCGCACTGAGCATAGATTTTGACTTTGCCGAAGTAGCCGTTGGCAGTGCCGTCCTGACGGGTGATGTAGTTCACATAGTCAATGCGCTCGGCGTTGTCGAAGTTATAGATGAGCACGGCGGGATTGCTTTCGGAGAGTCCGAAGTCGGGATTCCATGCACTGTGCCAGTGGGTGGCGGTGTTGCCGTCGTAGCTGTTGGTGAAGGGGGCAGTGCCTTGTGCCGTGTTGGCAGAACCTCCGGTGGGAGTGATGAACTCGTCTTGGGGAAGATCGGTGAAGCTTTCATTACCGGTTTGGGTGATGGTCAGCGTTTCGGAGAGTCCTTGTTCTTCGTTGGCGAAGGTCACGGAACCCTGTCTTTTTCCGGACACGGGGTTTGTGCTGAGGTGCACATAGACCACTCCGTCTGTGCCTTGGTTCACTGAAATCCATTCCGAGTTGGAAGTGGCGGTGAAAGGCACGTTAGCCGTGATTTGGAAGCAGAGCGTGCGCTCCAAATAGCTCACGGTCTGGTTGTGAGGGGTGATGATGACGGGGAAGCTGCCCTCCACGAGCTTGTTTTGCGCGGTGGCTTCGGGAACGGTGAAAAGGCTTCCGAGCGCGATGGCGGCAAACAAGGAAAGATATTTGATGCGTTTCATATTATTAGATATTCTTTTTTGTGAGAAAAAAGTTGGAAAACGTCAAGTGGGTCAGAGAGCCACTTTCTTTCCGTTGATGACATAGATTCCGGAGGGGAGGCTGATGGTTTCAGTTCCATGAACCGACATGCGAACCACTCTGCGTCCGGCGGCGTCATAGACATTGACCATTTGCGGTTGTGCGCTCTGGAGCGTCACGCTGCCCTTGCCGGGCTGAAGAGCCAAACCGTCTTTGCCGTTCACGGTCACGTCGGCAATGCCGGTGCTGGGATCAATGATGGCGAAGTGAGTGGTGGTGAAAGCAAGACCGGGATAGGCGGCGGGATAAGTGATTTCCACGTAGGCTTCTTCGAAAGGATTGAAGAAGCTGCTGGCGCCAGCGTTTTGACCGGTGGAAGCTTGAATGGAGTAGTCTCCTTCTTGACTGCTTAGTTTTTTCAGTTTCATTTCAGAGAACTCAGTTTCTCCGGCTTTGCGACCATAGTATCCGAAGGTCAGTTTCGTACCTTCTGCATTTTTGGCGTAGGCACGGAGGTCTAACCAATTCTCCGATTTGTTTCTGTCAGCCCATTGGCAGAGATTGATGTAGTAGTTTTCGCCATTTTGCTTCAACACGGAAGTGATGTCGATGATGGGGTCCTGGTTGGCGTAGTTGAAGTGAGTGATTCTCTCCTTGATTGCCTTTCCGGGCAGCGTGGAGAAGTTCAGTTTGTTTCCTTCGCAGTTGTAGGAGTAGAGAGCAACATCCTCGTGAAGAGCTACGTCGGTCAGTTGGTTGTTTGCCACGGAAATCACCTTCAACTCCGGACAGAGAGAGAGATCCAAGGTTTCCAATGTGTTGTCATCCATCACGAGTTGTCTCAGTTGGGGATAGCCTGTGGTGGGAACGAGGAGTTGCTGATATTTGTTGCCCGAGCAGACGATAGAGGTGATGGACGGAGAGAGTTTCAGGTCCAATTTGCCGGAGTGGCTGTTGTTGCAGGAAACCAGCATGTCCAAGTTGGAGTTGTTGCCGAAAGAACCTGCGTTGAAGGCGTTTCCGCTGATGTCTGCAGTGCGGAGCGTGTTGAGACGATAGACGAAGGGACCGGTGCCCGTCAGTTTGACGTTCTGCATGCCGTTGTTGGCGATGTTCAGGTTCTCAATGAACTTGTTCTTGGTGGCGTCAATCAGCATGTGAGTGATTTGGTTGTCGGCACAGTTCAAGTCTCTCAAAATGGGGCACACGGTGATGTCCAACTCCGTGAGTTTGTTGTTCTGGCAATAGAGAGAGATGAGGTTCGGCACCTCGGAGAGGTCAATGCTCGTCACTTCCTGACCGGGGCAAATGAGGGCATTCAGACGTCTGTCCGCACTGATGACGATGGTGTTACCTTTGATGGTGCCTTCAATTTTCAGCACGGGGTCGGTGGAGGCGGGGATTTCTTGGAGAACGCCGTCTCCCCAGTCCACGGTGACACCATGCTTCAGCTGGTTCACACTGAAGGAGATGCTCTCTCCGACCGGTTTGGCGGAGGTCAGCTTGATGCTCTGCGTCTGCGCCATGGCGGGCACAGTCAAGAACATCCCGGCTGCGAGCAAGGAAAGTAAGTGTTGAAATTTTCTCATAGTAATAAATTTGTTGTAAGTGTTGTTTTTCATATTTGACGAGGCAAAGGTGCAAAGAAAAGCCGTTTTGCCCAAACTTTCAACGATAGATTTTTGTAATGATTACTATTTCGTTGCGGAGTCAATGTCTCAATTTGCTTGTAAAATGTGTCATTCTTCGGAAATACTCCTCAAAAACTCCGGTGCTTTCTCCAGCGCATCCGGTTTTCCCACGTCCAGCAGTTGCAGATTTTCTTGGTGCAGTCCGACCAGGCGGAGGCCGTCGCAGTGGCGGAGATAGAAGTCGATGATGGAGAATTTTTCCGGCTCCTCTTTCATTCGTTGCAGGGCGCGGGGAGCGAGCACGTGAATGCCCGAGAATGCCAGCGGTGTCAGTTCGCACGGGCAGAGGTCAGGGAAGGGAGTGCGCACCTCGCCTGTCTTGCAGTTCGTCCATGCTTTCAACTGCATGGACCGGTCGAAAAGCAGGTAGCGACTTGTTTCGCGGCGGCTCACGAGAAGAACGGCGTCAGCTTCCTCAGCCCGTTTCACCAACTCCGTCAGTGCTGCGTTGGAAAGAATATCGACATTGTGAATCAGCAACGGGGCGTCGGGGTTGGCAAACATTCCGGCTGCTTTGCGGATGCCGCCGCCCGTGTCGAGGAGCAGGTCGCGCTCGTCGGAGATGGCAACGGGGATGCCCCAGTCGCGGCGGGAGAGATAGTCGATGATTTGTTCGCCGAGATAGTGAACGTTCACCACGATTTCCGTGGCGCCTGCCTTTTTCAGACGTTCGATGGCTTGGAAGAGCAGCGGTTTGCCCTCGACTTCGATGAGTGCTTTGGGAGTGTGGTCGGTCAGCGGACGCAGGCGGGTGCCCAGTCCTGCCGCGAGAATCAGTGCGTTCATGGTGACGTGTTGTGTTCCTAAATCTTATTGCTTCCTACACCTTATTATATATATGCTTTCTACCCTGCATTATTCATACTCATTCCTACTGCAAGGCCTAACTGGCAGCACCTCAGCGTGGTGCTCGCTCTTCCTCTTTGAAAGTAGGATTTACTACATTCTGCATCGTCATCGCTGTGCTCACGCTGATGCACTGCCATTTTGACCTTTCGTGACGGAACAGTGTGAATAATGCAGGCTACACCTTATTATATATATAGTGTGGGAAATACAATTCGGGCTGTGTCTGAAGCGTTGGTTTGCAGACACAGCCCGTTGTGGTTTTGAGGTTGCGTCTCTTGGGACGCGGATGTTTGCTTTTTCCGCCCCTTTATTTTGCGGTCTTGCGGGTGTAGATGACCTCAAGGTTGAGGGGATTGTCTTTTCCTCCTTCCAGTTTGGTGGAACTCAGTCCGAGTTCGTGGCGCACGCTGCGGAGGGAGTTGATGGTCTGTCCGTAGTAGGAGGAAGAGGTGGTGTAGTCCGCCTTGACGGGGATGAGCATGATTTTGTTCCAGTCCGGGTCAGCGTTTTCGAGCCATGCCTCGTGTTTTGCCGTGCGTGTGGCTTCGTCGTCTTCTTTTGTCACTCCGGCGTTAGCGTCCAGTTCGTTTTTCATGGCGGTGAGCATGCGTGCGATGTTGGCGAACTGATAGACTTTCGATGTGGTGCTCCAGGTGGCGAGAAAAGAAGTTTTGCTGTCGGGAAGCAGCCCTTGTTCGAAGAAGTCCTTCACCTTGTCTTTTCGGATGAGGAGCAGGGTGGAGGGTTGCGGCATGGGATATTGCGTGTCCGCTGTTTTTTCGAAGCGTCGGATGGAGAGTTTCGCTTGACTGATGCTGTCGTTGTAGTGGGTGCCGGCGATGAGTTCGGTCAGCGGGATGGTGACTTCGGTGAAGAGCGAAGCCGGTGTTTTGAGGAAGGTGTAAGGATTCTCGTTGAGTTTTTCCGGTTTCAGCGCGTCGGGATAGTCGTTGGCGATGCGTGTGTTTTGGATGACCTCCTCGGTGGCGGCGAGTCGCTGCATGCCGTCCACGATGGTGTCGTTTCCCTCGGATGTAGTGGTGTGGTAGCGGAAGTAGAGGTTCATGCCCATCATGTCGGTTGTCAGCATGGAGCCGAGTCCTCCCGCGTGTTCAAAGTAGAAACCGGGGCAGACGTGATGAATGAACTGATAGGAGTTTTTGAAATATTCCGGATTCGTGTAGTAAAGGTTGGCAATTCGTTTCGCGTAGGTTGAATCCAGTTTGATTGCCACCTGTCGGTAGTAGGTTGTTCCGCTCGTTTCGTTGTCCGGTCGGCTGAGGTCTTTGATGGAGTAGGTGAGCGACTTGTCCACAGCCGGGTTGTTGCCGAGGTAGTCGGCGGGTCGCAGATTGGTGTAGTATTGCACGCCCTCCTCCATGATGTTCTCCCGGCTGAGTTCTCTGACGCGCAGTTTCATGGTGGCAAGCGAGTCGCCATAGTATTCTTCAAAATAGATGCGGATGTCGCAGGAGTCCATGATGACCTCTCCGTTCTCGTCGGTGAGCATGCGTTCTTTCTTCGGGAGACTGAAGTTTTCGGGCACGTGGAACTGTGCGAGGAAGTCGGAGGTGGTTCTCACCTGAAGTTCCGGATCGACGACGCTGCCGAGATAGCAGGTGGAAGTGTTGGCAAGCACGGCATCGACGACAACGGTCTGTGTCTCGATGGGGAAGGTCTTGCTTTCGGCTTCCGTTTTTCCGTCGGGCATGATTTCCATGCCAATCATGGCGGTGTTGTCGTCGCAGGCTGTGAAGGCGAGTGCGACAGAGAAGAGGGCGAAGGTTTTGATGAGCGAATTCATACCGTTTATTCCTGCAAGTTCTGTGGTGAGGAAATGCTTGACGCGTGAGAGTTGTGAAAGTGATGCTGTTTTCTGATTTATTATGTCATCACTGATTTAATATGTCATCACTGATTTAATATGTCATCACTGATTTAATATGTCATCACTGAAAGGCTTGATTGAAGAACTCTTTGTAAGCCTCGCCGAAGTGCTCTTCGTCGGGAGTGTGGAGCACGGGCAGGTTGAGAGATTCAGCAAATTGGAGCAGTTCGGGTTGCGCTCCGCTTTCGCCTTCGACGACGGCGTCGCTGAACTTGACTGCCATTTTTCCGAGAGCCGTGGGGTCGCTGAGGTCGATGCCAGCTTCTTTCAAAGCTTTGGCGTTGGCGCTGCGGAAGCAGATGAGTTCTTTGGCGCGTTCAGCGTCTTGAATGAGCGGCAGGTCGTTGTAGAACGAGGAAACCACCTTGGCATTGACGAAGGGCGGGTCTTCGCGATAGGCAGTCTTGATGTAGAGCGGTGCCACGGCAGAAATCCAACCTTGGCAGAAGATGATGTCGGGCGACCATCTCAGTTTCTTGACGGTCTCCAGGACACCGCGGGCATAGAACACGGCGCGCTCCAAATTGTCTGCGTAGGGAGTACCCTTGTCGTCGGCGAACATGAGGCGTTTGTGGAAATAGTCATCATTATCGATGAAATAGACCTGCATTCTGGCGGCTTGGATGGAAGCCACCTTGATGATGAGCGGGTGGTCAGTGTCGTCAATGATGATGTTCATTCCCGAAAGTCGGATGACCTCGTGCAGTTGGTTTCGTCTTTCGTTAATCATTCCCCAGCGGGGCATGAAGGTTCGGATTTCTCTTCCGCTTTCTTGGAATACGGCGGGAAGTTTGCGTCCGTGTGCGCTGACCACACTTTCGGGAACATAGGGAATAATTTCCTGGGTGATGAAAAGAATCTTCTTACACTCCATTACAAACGTAGGTTGGATTTTTTTGCGGTCGAAACTTTCGCCTGTGCGCTACTTTTCGACCGGAGGTTAGGTGAAGCGGAAGCAGGTGTTGAGAACTTTTCCCACGCCTATTGGTCAGTCATTCAGTTCGACAGACCATTTTTCCGCCCTGCAAAGTTACGAAAAAATTCCGAAACCCACGATTTTTTCATTTTTTGACCACGGATTGAACGGACAGAGCGAATGATTTTAGACCACGGATTGAACGGATTCC
>JBJEAG010000188.1:0-10620 GCA_051868855.1 Alloprevotella sp.
AGTTGTCATTCCTATCCCCTATCCCGTTGGTTTGCATCTTAAGGCGCAAGCATTTTCATCTTAAGGTGAAAGCATTTTCATCTTAAGGTGAAAGCGTTTGCATCTTAAGGCGCAAACCAACGACTCCCAAGAAAAAAATGACGAGTCTCGAGAAAAGAAACGAGAAGATGGAAGCCGTTTGTGGAATCCTAAAAAGACGGAACGCGGAGGGTATGTATAGGATATATAATAAGGAACGCGCACGCGTGTATATATAAGGAACGCGCGCGAGCGAGACTCACCTGTCGTCTTTGCCAGTGAGCCAGTTCCAAACAATGACAAGGAAAATAGACCAGAGGATAATCTGCATAACTATAAACAAACTCTGAGGTATGAGAACTCTGAATTATACAAACTCCGAACTATACAAACTCAGAACTATGAGAGCTCTGAACTATGAGAACTCTGAACTATGCGAAATGTTCAATCATGTATAGCGGAAGGCAATGAAGTTGCCCCTGTTCTTTGTAAGGCAACATGGAATATCTCACCGCTTCCCAATCGGGATGACTATTCAGAAGAGTGGTGAGCGAGTTCGCTCTCACATTCCCTTCTGCCTTTACTTCGATCGGCAGGAGGTGACCTTGTTGCTGCACCAAGAAATCAATTTCCAAACGAGAGTCATCCGTTGTGTGATAGAAAATGGGCGACACGTTGTGAGACTTCAACTGCTGCAACACGTATTGCTCCGTCATTCCCCCCTTGTATTCTTGGAACACATTGTTCTGCACAAGCACTTGACTTGCATCCGTATGAACCATCGCCCCTAAAAGTCCAAGGTCAAGGAAAAAGAGTTTGAAAGCGGAAAGTTCTTCATAGATTACGAGAGGAAGCGAAAGTTTGCTACACCGCGGGACTTTATATACGAGTCCTGCATTCACCAACCATTCCAACGCAATTTCAAAATCCTTTGCTCTTGCTCCCTTCCTCAACACGCCGTAGAAGAACTTTTTGTTTTCTTTAAACAATTGAGATGGAATGCTTTTCCAAACCATACGGATTCGTTGAACTTGCTCCGCGGGTGCATGTTTGGAAAAGTCAATGTCGTAGCCACTGAGAATGCGCTCTTGAATCTGTCTCACCGTCTGCAACGCTCCTGTGTTCACATATTCCTGCACTGCCTCCGGCATACCTCCGACATAGTAATACTCTCTGAGGATTTCAACGAGTTTCTCGTGCACGGCATTCGTTGTCACATAATCTTTCTCTGTCACTGCTTTGCATAGCCCGACTTCCCCCTTTGCAAGAAGAAATTCCTCAAAACTCATTGGATAAAGGTGCAAAGCATCCACCTTTCCCACCGGATAGGAAACATTTGAATGAAGCGAAATGCCCAAAAGAGAACCTGCCACCGCGATATGATACTCCGGAGCCTGCTCACAGAAATATTTTAACGATTCAATGACTTCGGGAACATCTTGCACTTCATCCATGATGATGAGCGTATCACCGGGAGTGATGTCCACCGAGGTGATGGCACGCAAGCCCCGTAAGATGCGGTTCACATCAAAATCGCTGGAGAAAAGAGTTTTAACCACTCCGTTTTTCCGACAAACCACGTATGCTTCTTGCTTATATTCCCTTTTTGCAAACTCATGAAGAACCCAGGTCTTGCCCACCTGTCTGGCGCCATTAAGGATGAGAGGCTTTCTTTCCTTAGATTTCTTCCAAGCGATAAGACTTTGTAATATAGTTCTTTCCATGGTATTAATACACTTTTCCGCACTTATTTTCGCTGTGGAACTACATTTTTCTGCACTTATTTTCGACGCGAAGATACACTTTTCCGCACTTATTTTCGTCGAAGAGATACACTTTTCCGCACTTAGAGGGTGATTTTGACCGTTCGCTTGCCGATTTCCGGTTCACGAATGCTCTGTTTCCTCCATGAAATGCTAATGTTTTTTTCAATGGTCAAAGGAAGCGGAGGGCGGAGCGGGAATGAATCTTGTCAGCGGACTTTAAGGACGAGGTCGGCGCAAGAAACAGCGCGGGAGTCGGCGCGGGAGGAGAGGTGGACTCCTTGGCGCAACGCATGGAGGTTGCTGACGCTCAGTGTGCCGTTCTTGAAGGTGAAGGGGACTTTCTCGCCGGAAGCGAGGAGGGTGACAGACTTCGGTTTCTTGGCGAGAGGGATGCCGGCGACGGCGTCGGCGTTTTCAGAGAGGACGTGAACGAAAAGGGCGTCGGCGTTTTTGGTGCACACGACGGTGTCGCCAGCTGCCCAATCGCAGCCTTCGGTGCCGTAAATCGCCTCGCCGTTGGCACGCAACCACTCGCCCATCTCCTTCAACCGCATCAGCGCCGCTTCGGGCAGACTGCCGTCGGGCTGCGGACCGACGTTGAGCAGGAGGTTTGCGCCCTTGGCTGCAGTTCGCACCAAGAGGCGAATGAGTTGCACGGAGGACTTATAGTTCAAATCACTCACCTTGTAGCCCCACATTCCGTTCATCGTCTGACAGGTTTCGAGGGGGAGGCGGCTGACTTCCTGCCCAGAGAGTCCCGCGTGATTTTCGCCCGGCACGTCGCGTTCGAAGAGTTGTATGTCTTCGCCGGGGAAAGGCGTCAGGTGGTGGTTGTTTCCAATCAGACAAGCGGGTTGGAGGCGATGGATGAGGGAGTATTGCTGCGCGAGTTGCCAGTCGAAAGGCACGGAGTCGCGGTCGTGGTCCCACATTCCGTCAAACCAGACGGCATCCACCTTGCCGTAGCGCGTCAGCAGTTCGGTCAGCTGGTTGTTCATGAAGCGATAGTAACTGCTCCAGTCCGCCTGTCCCTTGCGCCCCGTGCCTCGTCCCGTGCGACCAATCGGATAGTCCTCGCGCGTCCAGTCGAGGTGGGAATAGTAGAGGTGGAAGCCCATGCCGGCGTCGTGGCAAGCGTCGGCGAGTTGGGCAACGATGTCTTTGCCGTAGGGCGTGTTGCCGATGTGATAGTCCGAGCAGTCGGTTTTCCACATCGAGAAGCCGTCGTGGTGGCGGGAGGTGAAGCAGATATATTTCGCTCCGGCATCGCGGAAAGCAGCGACCCACTGCGCGGCGTTGAAGCGATGGGGATAGAACGCCTGCGCCGCCTTGGCATATTCGCGGCAGTTGATGTTGGCGTTGGTCATGAACCACTCGCCTTGGGCGAAGAGGCTGTAGATTCCCCAGTGGATGAAGATGCCGAAGCGTCGTTCGGCAAAGAGTTTGCGTGCTTCGAGGTTTTCGGGCGAAGGGACGTAGGCATCCTGTGCGGCGGCGCGAACGGGAAGTAAGGGAAGGAGGAGGAGGAGCGCGAGGAGGCGCAGGTTGAACGAAGTTTTTTGCATGGTGAAGAGAAAAAGTTTTTTCGGAAAAAATTTATTCAGCCGAATGGTGAGGGCTGCAGGCCCGATGAGGGAGCGCAAGCGACCGAACTAACAGCCCAGTCCGTAAGGGCTGGGTAAGATACCCGCCCCCAAGAAAGAGGGCTGTAAGTCCGATTCCTTTCTCGACGACAGCGTTTTTTAAAGTAATCGGGACTTACAGCCCTCAAAATTACTACTACCACCTTACCCAGGCCTCACGGCCTGGGCTGACAGTTCGCCCTCCTTCGTCGGGCTCATCGGGCTTGCAGCCCTTGCCATTCGGAATATGAACGTAAAACTTTTCCGAGCAGCAATAATCTTTGAATCGTGAAAAGCCCAAAAGAGTTGCGCCGGAAACGAAACGCCGGAGCAACTCTCTGTTATAGTCCTATATTATATGTCCCGAATCGGGCGTTGGGAAGAATCAGACGATGCCTTTGCCGTGGCAGTTTTTGAACTTCTTTCCGCTACCGCAGGGGCAGGGGTCGTTGCGTCCGGGGAGATTGTCCTTGACGATGGGTCGGCGCTCCTGCTGACGGGTGTCGCGCTGCGCCGCCTTGCGTGCCTCGGGGTCACCGGCGTCGTCGAGCGAGTCGTGGGAGGTGGTGAGGTTGTTCTGCTGGGTGCGCTGTTCGGGTGCAGCCTCTTTGACCTCCTCGGGAGCCTGAACGGGAATCTGTCCGCGCATCAAGGTGGAGACGGTCTCGTTGTTGATGCGGTTCACCATGGCATCGAAGAGTTTGACGCTTTCGAGTTTGAAAATCACGAGCGGGTCTTTCTGCTCGTAGGAAGCATTCTGCACCGACTTCTTCAAGTCGTCGAGTTCGCGGAGGTTCTCTTTCCAAGCGTCGTCGATGTTGTGGAGCAGGATGGCTTTCTCAAAGTCCTTGACGACTTCCTTGGCTTCGCTCTCGTATGCCTTCTTGAGGTTCGTGCGAATCTGATACATGAGTCGTCCGTCCGTGATGGGCACCATGATGTTTTCATAGACATCGCCCTGCGTCTCGAAGACCTGTTTGATGACGGGGTTGGCAATCTCGGCGAGTCGGTCGGTTTTGCGCTTGAAGTGGGCGACAGCTGCCTGGAAGGACTTTTCGTAGAGGTCCTCGCGCTTCATGCCATCGAACTCCTCTTCGGTGAAGGGCACCTCCATGGCGAAGATTTCGATGAAGCCTTCGCGGCAGCCGACGTAGTCGTTGCGGTCGATGATGTTGATGACGCGGTCCCAAATCATGTTGGCGATGTCCATGCCAACACGTTCTCCCATGAGGGCGTGGCGACGCTTGGCGTAGATGAGCGTACGCTGTTTGTTCATGACGTCGTCATATTCCAATAAGCGTTTGCGGATGCCGAAGTTGTTTTCTTCGACTTTGCGCTGGGCACGTTCGATGCTGTTGTTAATCATCTTGTGCTCAATCATCTCTCCGTCCTTGAAGCCGAGTTTGTCCATGAGACGGGCAATGCGTTCGGAGGCGAAGAGGCGCATGAGGTTGTCCTCGAGGGAAACGAAGAAGACGGAGGAGCCGGGGTCGCCCTGACGTCCGGCACGTCCGCGGAGCTGACGGTCCACGCGGCGGCTTTCGTGGCGTTCGGTACCGATGATGGCGAGACCACCTGCGGCTTTGACCTCGTCGGAGAGTTTGATGTCCGTACCACGACCCGCCATGTTGGTGGCGATGGTGACGGCGCCGAGCATGCGTTCCTCTTCGTGCTTGTTGCCTTCCTCGTCGGTGAGGATGACTTTGCCGAGCGTACTCTGTCCGGCGCGGGCGACGATGTCGGCTTCCTTCTGGTGGAGTTTGGCGTTGAGGACTTGGTGAGGAATGTGACGGAAGTCGAGCATGCGGCTGAGCAATTCGCTGACATCGACGCTGGTCGTGCCGACGAGGACGGGGCGTCCGGCGAGGCGCATCTTCTCAATCTCGTCGATGACGGCGGCATATTTCTCACGTTTCGTTTTATAGACGCGGTCGTTCATGTCCACACGCTGCACGGGGCGGTTGGTGGGGATTTCGACCACGTCGAGTTTATAGATGTTCCAGAACTCGCCTGCTTCGGTGCTTGCCGTACCGGTCATGCCCGCGAGTTTGTGATACATTCTGAAGTAGTTCTGGAGTGTGATGGTGGCGAAGGTCTGGGTGGCAGCCTCGACTTTGACGTGTTCCTTGGCTTCGACCGCCTGATGGAGTCCGTCGCTCCAGCGGCGTCCTTCCATGATACGTCCCGTCTGTTCGTCCACAATCTTCACCTGTCCGTCGAGCACGACATATTCCTCGTTGATGCGGAACATGGTGTAGGCTTTGAGGAGTTGGAGGATGGTGTGGACGCGCTCCGATTTGATGGCATAGTCCTGCAGGAGGGCGTCCTTCTTCTCGACTCTTTCCTCGTCGGAGAGGTTGGAGGCTTCGAGTTGGGAGAGTTCGGAGGTGATGTCGGGGAGCACGAAGAGCGCCTCGTCCTTCACCTGGTCGGCGAGCCACTTGTTACCCTTGTCGGTGAGATCGACGCTGTGCATTTTCTCGTCCACGACGAAGTAGAGGGGTTCGACAGCCTCGGGCATTCGGCGGTTGTTGTTCTCCATGTAGATTTCCTCGGTCTTGAGCATGCCCGCCTTGATTCCCGTTTCGGAGAGGAATTTGATGAGGGGGTTGTTCTTGGGCAGTGCCTTGTGGCTGCGGAAGAGTTGGAGGAAGCCTTGTTCTTCTTTGTCTTTGTCGCCCGAGCCGATGAGTTGTTTGGCTTCGGCGAGATATTGCGTGGCGAGTTTGCGCTGCACTTCGACGAGTTTCTCGACGAGGGGCTGATATTGCTCGAAGAGTTGGTCGTCGCCTTTGGGCACGGGACCGGAGATGATGAGCGGAGTTCGGGCGTCGTCAATGAGCACGGAATCGACCTCATCGACGATGGCGTAGTTGTGGCGTCGCTGCACGAGGTCTTTGGGACTCATTGCCATGTTGTCGCGCAGGTAGTCGAAACCGAACTCGTTGTTCGTTCCGAAGGTGATGTCGGCTTGGTAGGCGCGGCGGCGGGCATCGGAGTTGGGCTGGTGTTTGTCGATGCAATCAACGGAGAGACCGTGGAACATGTAGAGCGGTCCCATCCACTCGGAGTCACGCTTGGCAAGATAGTCATTGACGGTGACGACATGGACGCCGTTGCCGGTCAGCGCGTTGAGGAAGACGGGGAGGGTGGCGACGAGGGTCTTTCCTTCACCCGTTGCCATTTCGGCAATCTTTCCTTGGGTGAGCACGACGCCGCCGAAGAGTTGCACGTCATAGTGAATCATGTCCCACCGCATGTCGTTGCCGCCGGCAATCCAGTGGTTGAAATAGACCGCCTTGTCGCCTTCGATGCTGACGAAGTCGTGGGAAGCGGCGAGTTCGCGGTCGAAGTCGTTGGCAGTGACTTCGATGGTTTCGTTGCGAGCGAAGCGTGCGGCAGTTTCGCGAACGATGGCATAGACCTCGGGGAGCACCTCGGTGAGGGCGTCTTCCATGCGGTCGAGTACCTGCGTTTCGAGTTTGTCGATTTGGTTGAAGATGACCTCGCGGTCTTCGATGGGCGTTTCTTCAATTTTCGCTTTGAGTTCTTCGATTTTTTCTTTCAGGTCGTTTGCCGAAGCCTGCACTTGTGCTCGGAGTTCCTGAGTTTTGGCGCGCAGCGCGTCGTTGTCGAGCGTTTCGATGGCGGGCGCGGCAGCTTTGATTTTCTCGACCCACGGCTGAATGAGTTTCATGTCGCGCGTGGATTTGTTGCCGAAAAGTTTGCTGAGTATTTTGTTAATGTCCATAAGGAGGGAATTTTCTGAGAAAGGAATCTTGTATATATAATATGGTATAGGAAAACTTAGCGTCTCGCTTGGCGGGGGCGTCAGAAGAGCGGTGCGACGCTGCAGGCGTTGGGAGCGCGGATGCGGACGGCTTTGGAGACGGTCGGCGCGATGCAGTCGATGGTGACGGCAGTGCCGATGGTCTCGGCGCTGCAGCCGGTGCCGAGGAAGATGACGGGGAAGGGAATGTAGGACTCACGGACGAGTTTGTTCTCTCGCGTGGAGGGATTGACGTAGTGCCAGCCCGGAGCGACTTCGATGAGGACGTCGCCGGAGAACTTGGGATGATAGGCTCCGCGCATGCGGCTGATGCCCGGCGTCCATGCGCCCTGCATGAGGCGGGTGGAAGTATAGACGTCCTTCACGCCGGAGAGTTGGAGCAGGAAGTCCTGCACGCGCTCCAGCATCTCCGCCAGATTGATTTGCTTGTCCTCGACGAGTTTATGGTTGAGATAGAGCTGCGTGCCGAAGGTGGCTTCGACATAGTTTCCCTGACCATAGACCGCCACGAGATACATGTTCAGCAGTCCTGCCGCACGCTCCATGTCGAAGGTGCCGGTGGGGATTCTGTAGGGCGTGAGGTCGGCGGTTTCTTCGTCGGTGTAGCCCGTGGAGGTGACGACGAAGAGGGCGTTGCCCTTGCCGACTTTGCTCTCGACATTTTGCATGAGCCGCCCGATGGCGCGGTCGAGGCGGACGTAGGTGTCCTGCAGTTCCATCGGCGCTTGACCGGCGGTGGCGTGCTCGAAGTTTCCGGCATAGAAGGTGACGGCAAGATAGTCCGTCACGGCGTCTGCGCCCATCATCGTTCCGTTCAGACAAGCCGTGGCGGCGGCACAGACGTCTTCATTGACGAGACCGCTGGTTTTGTATGCCACGAACCGTCCGTCGCCCTTGAACTTGTGGGCGAAGGGTTTCTTCATGCCGCCCGAAAGGAAGTAGCTGAAGTTGCCGACGAGGTCGTTGTAGGGGCTCCAGACGAGCGAGGCTACTTTCTCTGCCTGCGAACTGTTGTTCAGGACATTGACCCAGGCGGGCAGGGAGGGAACGTAGTAGGAAGTGGTGCACCAGCGCCCGGTTTTGTCGTCGAGCCAGACGGCGCAGTCGGCAGCGTGGCCCGCACTGAGAATGGCGGCGTCGCGATAGGGAGCAATGGAATAGACGAGCGCCTTGCCTTCGGTTGCCACCTTCAGTTCGTCGCTGACGGTCGAAACGCCGAGACAGGTCGGCGCCACGGCATCGGCGGTCTGCACGCCGGGGAAGGCGGGGTCTTCGGTGCAACGCACGGGACGCAGGGTGGCACGGTCGAGGCGGCGGAGTCCGACCACGCCGTGATTGTAGGGCGTCGTGCCCGTCGCCAGCGTCGCCGCGGCGGAAGCGCGGTCGGGATGGGCGTGGGGATATTCCGCGTGCGTATATACCCTCCCCTCTTTCAAAAGTCTCACGAAGCCGTCCTCGCCGTAGAGGGGAATGAAGGCGTTCATGTAGTCCGTGCGCAACTGATCGACAAGGATGTTGACGACGACGCGCGGCAGATTGTCGGCAGCGGCGGCGCGTCCCTCGGCGGGCGACAGCACAGCGATGGCTGTCAGCAGCGACCAGAGCAGCGGCATGGGGAGGTTCTTATGTGAAGCGTTGGAAGGCATGGGCAAGAATCAGTCCGAAAGTTTTTGTGAGAAAAGGGATTTTGAACAGAGTCCGCGAACCGTGCGCACCGCCAGTGAAGCGGCAATGAGCCAGATGCCGGGAGCGACATACTGACTGCCGAACACGCCGACGCCCACGAAGAGCACAAGCAGCACGGCTTCCATCACGCTGACCCAGGAGAAACGGCGCAGCGAGGCGTGTTTCAACAGCCAAGGCGCAGCCAGCAGGGGCAACGGATTGAAAAGGACAATCAAGAGGTTGGAATCTACCGTCGGATGGGCAGAGAAGAAGAAAAGAAAAGCAACGACCAGTCCGATAATGCCTTGCGCCGTGAGGAGCAGAAAATCAAAGACATAGAAGAAACGTTGCTTGCGCCATTCCCACACGGTGAGTCCGAGCGTGAGAACGAACAAGAGGGAAAAGACGACGGTCGGGGTGACGGGACGCGAGGGGGGCTGCAAACGCGTCGGCGGCAGCAGGGTCAGACTCGCCGAGATGAGCGGACGCTCCGCACCGTCGGCGGAAACTATTTTTGCCTGCTGAAGGAAGCGCTCGGCATAGAGCGGAGCGAACATCTGACGCTGCAGTCCGGCTGTCTCGTCGGTCTCAGCGCCCAACAGGAGGTCCTGACCGAACTCATCCCAGGGACTGGGCGCGGAAAACTCGTGAACCAAGTCGCGCAGGGACTTTTTCTCGACGTTCTCGTCCCAAACGACCTTCCCATTGACAGACTCTTCGATGATGCGAACGGCACGCGTGACGCAGTTGTCGTCGAAGAAATTGTAGCGATAGGTGGCATTCTGCGGCTGCAAGTTCTCGCTGAGTGCATCAACCAAGCGTGTCGCCTCGTCGGGCGTAAGGTTGAGTCGCAGTTCCGTGATGCCGCGTCCCTCTTTGACGTAGGTGTCATAGAAAAGCGCGTAGGGCACGACGCCGAGTTCGTAGTCCGTTTCGCCCAACACGAAACGCCAGATGAAGTGGGGTTGCTCGAAGTTGAACGTACCGTAATTAAAGACCCAGTCGGAGTGGCGTCCCGGACGCACTTCGTGCACTCGGAGCGCGGTGTGACCGTAGAGTTCATAGATTCTGGAGCCGGGCGAGACCGTCAGGAGGCTGACGATGACCGAGTCGTTGGGAGCGACGGTTTGCGAGTCGGTTTGGAGCGTGTCAATCGTCGTTCTCGGCTCCACCGGCACGGGCACGGCGGATAGGCGGGCAAAAGAGAACCCGCAAAGAAGGAGAACGAGGAGAATGGTATGCAGAATGCGAGGCATATTTATTGGCATTGGCGTTGGCGGATGCAAAGATGTAAGAACATGACCAAGCCCGAAGCAGAGGACATCGAAGCAGACGGGCAGTCAGAACGCACCTTCGCGTTGGCGGGTGCAAAGATACAACTATTTACTGAAAGTTAAAGTGTTCTGAAAATCATGAAGAAGCAGTTTTTTGTAAACCTCTGCCCCACCCCACGCTTTTGGGGGCAAAAAAATAGAAGGAGGGAGTGTAAAATGCAGATAAAATATGACCACATGGTGGCGGACGCGATGAATCGCCTTAGCGACGCAAAGAAATAGGAGGTGACGTGTCTCACGTCACCCGCCACCTCCGGGCATCTGTCGGTTATTTGCTGCAATCGGTGGCGCGGACGCGATGAATCGCGTCCGCCCTGCAAGTGGTTACGGTCGGAAAGTTGCCGGTACGCGGTCGGCAATGAAACGGTGGCTGTGTGCAGTGGGACACTGCACCTCCTATAGCGCCGTCATCGCGTCCTTTTTAT
>JBJEAG010000189.1:0-10594 GCA_051868855.1 Alloprevotella sp.
CTTTCACAAACACCAACAAATTCAATCCATTAAGACCGTTTACCGGACAGCAATAATTATTGATGATAAATGAGGGTTTGAGGGAAGAAGGTAGGTCTGGTCAGCATGTTTCCTTCAGCATCCACTCCCAAGTGGGGAGCACGTGGATGATGCCTTCTTCTGTGACGATTTCTTCTTTCTCATCCAAGGTGAGAACGTGACCTTCTTTCAGATTGAACGCACGCATGGCTTCCAACAGTCCGTCAATCTCACGCTTTCCGGTTTTTGCGTCCGACATCGAGGCCGTGACTTGAAACGCCTGAACTACTTTAAAGCCTTGACGAACCACAAAGTCACATTCTTTCTTGTCGGAATAATAGAAAACGTCGCAGCCTCTGCGTTTCAACTCAATCAACACCAGATTCTCCAACTTGATGCCTGCGTTTTCCGTCACATTGAAACCGATTCGGTTCACAATGGCATTGTCAATGAAATAGACCTTCTTGGGATTCAGCATCTGCGTTTTGAGGGAGGTGTCGTATTTCAACAGTTGGAAAATCAGATAAGTCTGCTGAATATATTCCAGATAGTTTTTGACGGTTTCAGCGTGACGGACTCCAATGGCTTTCCCAAGAGAGGTGTAGGTGATTCGTTTGGCTGCATTGCTCGCAAGATAGAAAACGAGTTCCTTGATTTCTTTCTCATTCGTGAGTCCGTTTCTCACAATCACGTCGCGGAAGACGATGCTCTCGTAGAGCGCAGAAAGGTAAACCGGCGACGAAGTCTGAAGATATTTTGGAAAGCCGCCTCGTTCAAGGTAGTCGCGGAAACGTCCCACAAGAAGCGAACGCCCGGAAGTCGTGAAGAAATCTTTCTGCTCCGGATGCACGTCACACAGTTCCAGATACTCGGAAAAGGAGAAGGGATAGATTTCCACGCTGATGTAGCGCCCCGTCAGATGAGTGCCCAGTTCGCGACTGAGCATTCTCGCATTGGAACCGGTCACAATCACCTTGTTCCCTTCGTTGTAAAGACGGCGTACAAAGGTTTCCCATCCTTCCACGTTCTGTATTTCATCGAAATAATAGGTGTGTTGCTCGCCAAACAGTTCATAGAAACACTCCTGCAGGGTTTGAAAGTCTGAAACGGAGAACTTAATCAGACGTTCATCGTCGAAGTTGAAGAAGAAGTCCTTTTCCGGCAATTTCTGTCGCAGTTGTTGAACCAGCACGGATTTGCCGCAGCGACGGATTCCCGAGATGATGAGCACTTCCGACGTGTTCAGCCACTCTTCTTCAATGTGACGAGGAATGGTGTTTTCCACAAAATGTTTGCAGGCTTCTTGTTGCTCAAAAATAATTTTCTTCAGCAGTTCTTTCATGGCGCAGTTGCTTTCGGTTTACGGTGCAAAACTATGGTTTTAGCGCAAATCAAACAAGAAAACCTGTGTTTTTATTCATTCCGAATGAACGCTTTTGCCAAAAATCATTCATTCCGAATGAACGGTTTTGCGGGAAACTGTTCATTCGGAATGAGTAATTCAGAGAAGATGCTCTTTGTGTCTTCAGAACCTTTTGGAACCTTTTCTCGGGCGTTTGCGTTGTTTCTTGCCGTTCTTCTTGGTCGGTTCCTCTTCCGTTCGGAGCGTTTTGCGGCTGCGCGAAGCGATGGCGGGGTCTTCGCCAACGAGCGAGAAGTCGATGAGGCGCTGTTCCACGTTGGCTCGCTCCACTTTGATGCGCACTTTGTCGCCGAGACTGTAGATTTTGCGGTAGCGACGCCCGATGAGGCAGATGTTGCGCTCGTCAAACTCATAGTAGTCGTCCATCAGCATGCGCAGTGGAATCATGCCTTCGCAGCCGTTCTCGTCGATTTGAACATAGAGTCCGAACTCGGTGACGCCGCTGATGGTGCCGTCATATTCCTTTCCGATTCGGTCGGCGAGGAACTCCACTTGCTTGTATTTGATGCTCGCACGTTCGGCGGTGGCAGCCAGTTGCTCCATGTCGGAGGCGTGTTCGCAAAGTTCCTCATATTTGCTTCCGTTGGCGGAGCGTCCGCCCTCTTCGTAGCGTGTCAGGAGACGGTGAACCATGGTGTCCGGGTAGCGGCGAATGGGAGACGTGAAGTGAGTGTAGTAGGGGAACATGAGCCCGTAGTGTCCGATGTTGTGAATGCTGTAGCGCGCTTTCATCATGGCTCTCAGCGCCACCATTTCGACCACGTTCTCTTCTTTCTTGCCCTTCACTTCGCCCAGCAGACGGTTGAGGCTTTTGCTCACCTCCGTCTTTGTGCCTTCGGTGCGTATTTTATAGCCGAAGCGAGCCACGAAGGCGCCGAGTTTCTCCATCTTTTCCGGGTCGGGCACGTCGTGGATTCGATAGGGAAGCACTTTCGGTTTCTTTCCTTTCGGCACGATGCCGATTTTCTCCGCCACGCTTTTGTTGGCGAGCAGCATGAACTCCTCGACCAGTTTGTTGGCGTCCTTTGCCACTTTGATGTAGGTGGATATGGGGTGGCCTTTTTCGTCGATTTCAAAGCGCACCTCGGCGCGGTCAAAACCGATGGCTCCGTTGCGGAAACGTTTCTCGCGCAGTTGCTTCGCGAGGCTGTTCAGCGTGATGAGTTCTTCGGCATATTCTCCTTCCGGTGCCGAGCCGGCCGGCAGCGGTTCGGGGTGTTCGCCGGGCAGGGCGAGGTCCTCGGCGGAGGCGACGCCGTTGCGCTCGAAGATGTGTTGCACCTCCTCGTAGGTGAAGCGTCGGTTCGAGCGAATGACCGTGTGGGCGAGGTGCCAGTCCTTAATTTCCGCCTTTTCGTTCAGTGTGAAGATGGCGGAGTAGGCGAGTTTCTCTTCGTCCGGTCGCAGCGAGCAGATGAAGTTGCAAAGTCTTTCGGGCAGCATCGGGATGGTGCGGTCCACGAGATAGACACTCGTCGCGCGTTTCTCGGCTTCTTTGTCGATGATGTCGCCTTCCTTGACATAGTGCGACACGTCGGCAATGTGCACGCCCACTTCCCAGAGTCCTTTGCCTGCGGGTCGGATGCTGAGTGCGTCGTCAAAGTCTTTGGCGTCGTGCGGGTCGATGGTGAAGGTCGTGACTTCGCGGAAGTCCTCGCGTTTGTCGATTTCCTCCTGCGTGATGTCGGGACTGAGTTTCTCGGCAGCTTTCTCCACTTTTTTGGGGTAAGTGTAGGGCAGTCCGTATTGCGCCAGGATGGCGTGCATCTCCGCGTTGTTCTCGCCTTGTTTTCCGAGCACGTCAATCACCTTTCCTGTCGGGCATTTTGAGTCGGCGCGCCATTCCGTGATTTGCACCACTGCTTTGTCGCCGTCTTTTCCCCCTTTGAGGTTTTCGATGGGAATGAAAATGTCGGTGGCGAGGGAGCGGCTTTCGGTGACGAGGAAGGCATATCCCTTTCCCACTTGCAGTCGTCCGACGAAAGTGTCGGTGGCACGTTTGATGATTTCAACGACTTCCGCCTCTCGGGTGTGTCCGGAGCGTCGGGCGAGCATGGTCACTCTCACTCTGTCTCCGTCGAGCGCGTGGAGCGAGTTTCGTTCGCAGACGAGGATGCTTTTTCCTCCGTCGTCGGGCAGGAAGGAGTTTCTGCCGTTTCGTTTTCTGACGAAGGTGCCTTCCATGACGTTGGAGCGCACGGCGTTGTGATATTTTCCTTGTCCGTCGGTTGCGATGTGGTCTTCGAGCATCAGTTCGTTGAGACTGTCAATCACAATCATTTTGGCAGGATGGTTCTTTGCGTGGAAGAGGGAGAACAGTTCTTTGACGTCGTAGTCTTTTCCGGGATGTTCTTCAAACAGTTGAATCAGGCTTTTCAGCACGTCCTTCTTTTTCAGTCTGCCGGTTTCGCCTTTCTTTTCTTTCTTGCTCATGGTTCTGTCGGCACATTGCCGCGATTAGGATGAATGTTTCTGTGTTTTTTCTCTGAAAACACTTACAAATGAAGGCATTTTCAGTGAATCGTTTTGCAAATTAAGAATATATAACGGTGCATCCCGCCGAAACTTCTTACTTTTGCCTCCCGAAAGAGAGATTTCCCCTCCGAGGTCTGCCTTATCGTATATTGCGACCCACACCTTATTATATATTGCGACCTATACCTTATTATATATATAATGCGTCGAAACGTTCTTCTTCTCTTGCTTTTCGCTTTCCTGCTTTGCTCTCCCGCCGTCGCTCAGCGCCACGGCGGCAAAACGTTGCGCGGGCAGGCGGAGGCGGCGCCGGCAGACTCTGCAAAGGCACCCGAGTTGGAGGAAACGGAGGTGCCGCTGATGACGCAGGTCGGCACAGTCGAATACAAGGGGCGCGTCATTCCTCACGTCATTCTCCCGACGTTGCCGAAATATCCGCCGCTTGAGTTCAAAAACGACAAGGAACGCGAGCGCTACAATCGTCTCGTCTATAACGTCAAAAAGGTGCTGCCTTGGGCGAAACTCGCAAAGATGACCATCATTGAGACTTATCAGATTCTGCGCACGCTGCCCGACCAAAAGGCGCGCGATGAACATCTCAAGAACGTCGAAAAGGGACTTCGCAAACAGTATGCGCCCGCGCTGAAGAAACTGACGCGCTCGCAGGGACAACTTCTCGTGAAACTCATCAATCGGGAGTGCAATCAGACGGGCTACAGCATTGCGAAAGCGTTCATGGGCGGTTTCAAAGCGAGTCTCTATCAAGGCGTAGCCCTCCTCTTCGGCAACAGCCTCACAAAAAAATATGACCCGGAAGGCGATGACCGCTACACTGAGCGCGTCGTGCAAATGGTCGAAGCGGGGTTGCTTTAGGGACGATTTTGAAGATGGTGAAATAAGGCGAGTTTCCAACCAATAAAAGAGGGTGTGTCAGTTACTTTTGACACACCCTCTTTTACACTGATGCCGCCTCGTCCTCAGTCTGGCAGCCGGGAAAGTGAAGTTCCGTGCGCGCCTTTTCGGGCGGGAAGGTGAAGTAGGTGCAGACGGCGGTGGTGCAGACCTTGCCTTCCGCGTCGCAGAGTTCCGCTTCGATGGTGGCAACGTTTCGTTTCACCTCGTCGAGGCGGGCGCGGAGACAAAGGGCGCCGCCTTCCGTGCTGACGGCGTGGCGATAGCGCGTTTCCATCTTGACCGTCATGCCGCCCGTCTGGAGCTTGCGCATGACGACCCATCCGCAAATCTCGTCGAGCAAAACGCTTTGGATGCCGCCGTGGAGCGTGTTGAGCCAGCCTTGGAACTCCGGGCGCGGTTGCCAAACGGAAACGATGTCGTCGCCGTCTTCAAAGAATTCCATTTTCACGCCAAAGGGATTGTGGGGCGCGCAACCGAAGCAGTTGTAGCCGGGAAGAGAAACGTAGGGGTTAATGATTTTTTTCATGGGGAAAGTTTTTGGGAAAACGGGGCAGGGGAGGGGGAGAGTGATGTCTTCAGAACGCCCAAATCATCGGAACGAAAATCACGGTGATGAGGAAGGCGAGGATGTTCATCGGCAGACCAATTCTGACGAAGTCCGAGAAGCGATAGTTCCCGACGCCCTGCACGATGAGATTCGTCTGATAGCCAATCGGCGTGGTGAAGCTGGCGGAAGCCGCCATGCAGATGGTGACGAAGAAGGGCGTGGGACTGACGCCGAGGTGTTGGGCGATGGCGAGGCTGAGCGGGAACGCCAGCGCCGCTGCCGCGTTGTTGGTCATGAGTTCCGTGAAGAGATTCGTCACGATGAAAACGACGGCGAGCAGGACCACGGGACCATGGCTTTGGCTCAGTCCGACGGCAAATTCCGCCACGGCGTCGGCGAGTCCCGAGTTTTGCATGGCGCGGCTGATGGCGAAAGCACTGGCAATCGTGACGAGAATGTCCCAGGAAATGAACTTCGTGTATTTTCGAGCGGGGAACATGTTCAGCCACGCCATGATGACGGTGACGACGGCGGCACAGACGAACATGTCGATTTTCACGTCGGGGAAGGCTTCGCGCACGGCGGGAAGTTCGCCGACCGTTGCGCCGAGAATCATGAGTGTCGGGAGAATGACGGCGAGGATTCTTTTGCCGGAACTCATTCTTGGCTCCGGGTCTTTTCCGTTGGAGACCATGAGGAAGAAAGAGGAGTCTCCCCAGTTTGCCATGAAGTCATCGTCGGCGAGAAGTTCCAGTGTGTCGCCCTCTTTGAAGCGTTCGCGGCGCATGTCGTGCATGATGAATGTCTCGCCGCCTCGTTTGAGCGTCAGGATGATGGCGCCGTATTTTCTTTTAAAATCGAAATCGATGATTCTCTTGTTGATGGCGGGGAAGCGTGCGCCGAGCACGACTTCCACTCGGTGCATGCCCTGTGTCGCCGCGTCGCTTGGCGTGAAGTCTCGTTCTTTTCGTTCGGCGGGAAGGAGCATGTCGGAGAAGAACCAAAGATAGAGGAGTCCCGCAATGGCGATGAGGATGCCCACCTTTCCGAGTTCGAACATCGTGAATCCTTCAAAGCCGGCGTCGATGACCATGCCGTGGATGACAAGGTTCGTGCTCGTGCCGATGAGGGTGCAGACGCCGCCGAGAATCGTGGCGTAGGAGAGCGGGATGAGGAGTTTCGTCGCCGCTACTCCGTGTTGCTCCGCCCAGCGCTTAATCATCGGGGCGAAAATCACGACGACCGGCGTGTTGTTGAGGAATGCCGAGATGAAGGAGACGGCGGGCAGCATTCTGGTCTCCACCTTCCTCACACCCACGTTCTTGCCCTGCGGCAGCAGTTTCCGGAGCAGGATTTCGAGCCAGCCGGAACGCCGAATGCCCTCGCTGACGAGGAAGAGCAGTGCCACCGTAATCATTCCTTTGTTGGAGAAACCTTCCAACATCTCCCGAGGTGTGATGATGCCGACGCACATGAACACCACCGCACCGGAGAGAAGAATCAATCCGGGGCGCATGCGGTCCTTGATGAGCGCAAGCACGAGAAATGCGAGAATGACTAAAACAAAAAGAACTTTCACGGGAACTTTTCGGATTTAGGGAGTTTTTCGCCGCAAATGTAGGTAAAAGTTCAGAGATGCAAAGTTTTTTCCGTCGCGCTTTGCGTTCCGCGTTTCTTCATCTCTGTCCTTTTGTGCCGAGGTGGCGTTGCTTCAGTGCAGATAAAGACACTCCTATTATATATATAATAAGGAAGCAAGAGGGTGTGTCAAAATGCAGATTTTGGCTTCACCCTCGGCGGTGCGTCAGAATGGCTAAGATGCAAGGCGCAGAGGATGAGGGCGCAGGGAGTGTACAGAAGTACATGACCAAGCCCGAATCCGATAGCAACGCAGCAGATTGGCTATGATGACACACCGCCAAGCGCCTCAGATTCTTTTGACAATGAAAAAGGGATTGAGGAGGTCTTCTTTGTTGTAGCGCATGGGTTGTTCCGTTTCAGCCTCGACGACTTGGCATCCGGCGGCGAGGGCGATGGCTTGTCCGGCGGCGGTGTCCCATTCCATGGTCGGGGCGAGACGGGGATAAACATCGGCGCTGCCCTCGGCGACCATGCAAATCTTGAGCGAACTTCCCGCGCTGACGAGTTCCACTTCTCCGTGGGTTTCCTTCAGACGGTCGATGTAGATCTTTGTTTCCGGCGAAAGATGTGAGCGGGAAGCCACAACGCGGAGCCTGTCGCCTTTCTCGCGGCGGGAGAGCGGCAACTCTTGGGGTTCGTCCCATTCTCCCGTTTCGGGATTCACGTGACACTTGAAGGCACCGTCGCGCGCGTTACCATAATACAAGATGTGCAGCGCGGGAGCATAGATGACACCGAAGATGGGCAGCCCGTCTTCCACCAGCGCGATGTTCACGGTGAACTCTCCGTTCCTTTTGATGAACTCTTTGGTACCGTCGAGCGGATCGACAATCCAGACGTGGCGATGGTGATTGCGCTCGGCGTATTTCCTGATTTTTCCTTCCTCGCTAATCATGAGGTAGGGCGACTTCTTGAGCGTCTCGCTGATGATTTCGTGGGAGCGTCGGTCCGCCAAGGTGAGCGGCGAGTTGTCTGCTTTGCTTTCCACCTGCCATTCGCTTTGTGGCGACTCATAGACTTCCATGATGGCTTTTCCTGCTGCGATGGCGGCTTGGAGTATTTCTTTTGTTTCCATTGGTTCGGAATGTGTGAAATGAGTTTCTGTTGATTTTGATGACTGTCCCTTCCCTCGTTTTGTCGCTTTGGTCTCGGCGAACGAGTTGGGACATTTTCCGTGCAAAAGTAAGCATTCTTTCGCCGTCTCCCCCTTGGGGCGCGGTTTGATGCGGCAAATTTTGGATTTTCGTGAAGATAAATGTCCGTTTCGTACACTTGACCTGTCAGAAGTCCCGTGTAGGGATTAAACCCTTTGCCGCGTTTCGGGTCAAAAGAAACGTAAGCCTCCTCACTTGCAGGCGCCGCAGCGAGAAGGTTTTTCTCTTCCTCTCGAATTCAAACCATAAACCCATTCAAACCCCACATCAGAACTATGAAAAGAATGATTTTCGTGCTTTGTGCCTTCCTTGCACTTGGAGTTTCAGCCAACGCACAGCCCGGTGATAAGAAAAAGAGTAAAGACAAAACCGAAAGCCGCGAGCAACTGCAGCGTCGCGCCGAGAAAATGGCGGAGCGCATGAAATTGGATGACGCCACGACCGCCTGGTTTACTCCCATTTTTGTCGAATATTCCGACACGCTCCGCGGAGCCATGCGTCTCGCCAGACCGCAGGCTGAGGGCAAGAAAGAAAGTTCCCTCACCGACGAAGAGGCTTTGCAACAAATTGAGACCCAGTTGAAGAGCGACGAACTGCAGGTGAACATCAAGCGCACCTATTTGGAGAAATTCAAAGCTAAATTGACTCCGAAACAACTGCTCATGATTTTCAAGCGTCCCGCTGCTCCCAATGGTCAGAACCGTCCCGGCGCCGGTCGTCCCGGTGGTCAAGGCTTTCCCGGCGGCGGTGGCTTCGGAGGTCCCGGCGGTGGCTTTGGCGGTGGCGATTTCTGAAACCCGTGAGCAGAGCGCGGCAGATGCCGCTCGCTCCGTCTCGCCTCAGAGATGATTTTAAAAACAGAATCCCTCGAACCAACACATCAAACTAATTTTCCTTCCTTTTGAAAGGTGCGCGGCCTCCGGTTTGCGCACCTTTCTTTTGGGGCTGGGAGCTCTTTTCTGCCGTTTCCTTCGCTGTTCACTTGTGGACGTGTCCTCTACAGCTTTGTAGCGAATGTTTTTGTTTAAACAAAAAAGTGTGAAATTTTCGTTTTGTGTGGCATTTCTTCCTTAAAAAACGCTTGCTCTCGCGAAGAAGAAGAACTTTATTTGCCTTGTGTTTCCTTGGACGACGGTCTGAGGAGTTGCTTTCCAAACGACAAAATTTCTATTTTCCTTTTTATTCATCTAAATCAAATTAATTTCGTCATGAAAAAAACAATTCTTTTCGCAGCAGCCGTAGTGCTGAGTCTTGCAAGCTGTACGACAGTGAAAAAGTCCGCCACCACCATGGACGTGACCAGCAATGTAACCGCCACCACTCAAGCAGATCTTGAAGTTTCCAGCAGCCGCATCTCTTACAGTTTCCGCCCCACTTCCAAGGAACGCCGCGGCGGTAAGCAGAACTGCATCAACTCTGCCATTCGTGAGGCACTCAAGCAGCACGGAAATGCCGATGTCTTGCTCGCACCGCAGTATGAGGTCATCACTTATAGCGGACTCGTTCGTCGCGGCGTTGTGAAAGAAGTCATCGTGAGCGGATATCCTGCTACCTACAAGAACTTTAAAGTGAAATAAGTAAAAGCACCGGAACCATGATTCGTAAACTTTTGTGCAGTTGTGCAGTGGCTCTGCTGCTTTTCTCTTCTTGCACCACGGTGCGCCGCACTGCCGGCGTGGCTGATGTGCAGGCTGTGGTTCAGCAGTATCCGACTGTTGCCGACGTTGAGGTCTTGCCGAAGGCTGAGGCTCAAAAAACGTGGAATTTCAAGATTTGCCATTGGGGCGAAACAAAACTTAGCGATGCCAAACCGGCTCTCATTGCTGAGTTGTTGAAAGAAAAGGGTGCTGATGTTCTGTTGGAACCCCAGTTCATTTTCTCCAGAAAGTCCTATGGTGAACGTGTGCTGACCGTTACGGGCTTTCCTGCCAAGTTGAAGAACTTCCGCAAAGCCACTCCGGAAGATTTGGAAGCTTTGAAGGTGAATCTTCCTCCCTCAAAGAAGACAGTCTATAAAGTGGAAGGTCCTTCTTTCATGGAGAGAGTGAAGAACGCCTTAAGGAAATGAACCTTGAACTGAACCGGCGCGTTGTCTGACGTTTGCCGACCCGAAGAAACGGGACTGCGGAGGAACGAAAATTTCTTCGCAGTCCCGCCTTGTTTTTCGTGTCGTTGCGGACGCGATGACAATGTCGGCATTTGCAGCGACGGCAGTATAGGAGGTGCAGTGTCCCACTGCACACAGTCACCGTTTCAATACTGACCGTCACCACGTGCAGGGCGGACGCGATGACGGCGCAATAGGAGGTGCAGTGTCCCACTGCACACAGCCCCCGTTTCGTTGCCGACCGTAGCACGTGCAGGGCGGACGCGATTCATCGCGTCCGCGCCACCGATTGCAGCAAATAACCGACTAAATGA